>JAYTMW010000001.1:0-2474 GCA_043728105.1 Saprospiraceae bacterium
TGCATTTCGAGCAAACGGAAAAGATGCACTTTTTCACGCTTCGTCAAAACCCGTGAAGCGTGTTGCTCCATGAATTTATCAATATTTTCCTCCGTCCTATCGAGCAAAACTGCGATGTACTCGTTGCGCACCGCCCACGGGTCACGCACATATTTTGCCGCTTCCACTTCAAAAACAGGTATGAGTTGGTCACGCAACCAATTCAAAGCAAAACGCAAAGGCCCACGCCAACGCTGATGCCATTTGCCATAGCCGCTGCCCGTGTTGCAACCACAATCCGACCGCCAACGCTCCACGCCATGCACGCATGACCACGAAGAATTTTCGTGAATTTGGGCTTCATACTGAGGGGGGAACATTTCCAAATACTCGGCGTAGTTGGTGAGTTTCGCAAAAGATTTTTCTTCAATATAATTCAAGCAATCCGCCAAAGCCATTTCGCCCAAGCGGTGATGATGCCCGTAACTCTCGCCATCGGTCGCAATGTTCACCAATTGAGGCTCATCATTGTTGTCAAAACCATTCAAAAGGCGTTGAGCGAAGGCTTTTCCACTGTTTAAAAGCCCTTCAAAAGCCACACCTTGCGAAATATTGCCATTGTAAAAAAACAAATTAATGGTTTTTCCCGAAGGTAATTTGCACAAATAAGGGCGACGGGTTTCGATATTTTCATTCTCCACATCTTCCCACTCCTTCGTGTTAAGACGTTTGAAAGCCTTTGCTTGACGGGGCGCAAGAATGGTGTAAGAAACACCGTGCGCCGCCAAAACTTCAAGCGATTCGGTGTTCACAGCCGTTTCCGCAAGCCACATGCCTTCGGGAAAACGACCAAAACGAGACTCAAAATCTTTGAGACCCCAATACACTTGCGTGACTTTATCGTTCTGATTGGCCAACGGCAAAATCAAATGACTGTGCGCCTGAGCTACCGCCGAACCATGCCCACGGTACTTTTTTTGACTGTCTTTATCCGCTTTTTGAATCAGTTTATACGTGTCAGGGTCAGCCACTTCCATCCACGAAAGCAGGGTAGCCCCGATGTTGAAACTCATGCGGCTATAATTATTGTAGATGTCCACAATTTTGTTGTCGGTATCTAAAATACGAGCCACAGCATTGGTGGCATAACATTCAAAATTGATGCGCTCGTTCCAATCGTGAAAAGGGGCGGCACTTTCTTGTTGCTCAATGACTTCAAGCCAAGCGTTTTCACGGGGCGGCTGATAAAAATGCCCGTGGATGCAGATATATTTATTTTCCATGATATATAGGAGACTTTGAATTAGTGTAAAGGTAACACTTTCTACGGAATCTAAAATAGAAGTAGTACATCAATTGTTTAAAGAAGTTCATAAAAGTCAATTATGACAAATAATAAATATTTTTAATCAATTGATTGTCAATTAATTACGCAATAAATAAAAAAGTGTTCCACAATTTCCGCTTTGGCTTTTGCAACCTCCTGTAGCGGCCGTCGCTCATTTAGTTTTTCTAAATCAAACGATTGACGATTCATAAAACGATTGAAACTACTCTGATTCCGTTTGTCGAGTACAAACAGGCTATTGATAGATTCTACTGTCTTATTATCACTCAATATAAGCCCTGTAAGATACTTTTGAAAATAACTATATCCTTCTGGGCTAAATTGGTCTTTAAAGACTGGTGCGTAATGCGTAACCACGCTCGGATAACTTATGACGATATTCATGATCTATGTTTTTTCATCAAATTTAATAGATCATTCCCTTTATCAAAACGCTTTTATCCAATATGTCAATGAACTGGGTGACTTTCGAGCCGATTTTGGTGCAAAAGCCGTAATTTATCCGCCGCTACATTTATTTCACAATAAAGCCATTACCCACGCCTTCGGGTGCGCTCACGAAAGACAATTTGCCCGACAAATCTTCTGCCAAAAGCACCATGCCGTTTGATTCTACACCCATCATTTTGCGGGGCGCAAGATTTGCTAAAACCACAATTTGTTGCCCTACGATTTCCTCTACCTTAAAATGCTTTGCAATGCCCGACATAATGGTGCGGGTTTCAAAACCCATATCCACGCTCAATTTCAATAGTTTATCAGAGCCTTTAACCGTTTCTGCCGTCAAAATAGTACCTGTTCGGATGTCCATTTTTGCAAAATCATCGTAGCCGATTGTGGCGTTAAGTGGTTGATAATCAATGGTTTGTGGTGCTCCTGCAACAGGCGCAGCCACGGCTTCAACAACCGCAGCGGGTGGATTATTTTCTAAATCCGTCAATTCTAATTTTTTAATTTGAGCATCAATAGCTTCGTCTGTAAAACGGGTGAAAAGATGTTCGGGCGTACCAATCACATGCCCATCTTCAAACAAATCACGCTCATCTTCTAATTTTTCTAATAAAATTTTCAGCACAGGAGACCCCTCAGTAATGACGGATAAATTGAGCATTTTTCTAATTTTATCAGAAGCAAAAGGCAAAAACGG
>JAYTMW010000002.1:0-2108 GCA_043728105.1 Saprospiraceae bacterium
ACCTTCAAGGCTTTCGACATAACTTTTCAAGATACCAATCGGGTCAATCGTCACGAACATGCTCGTAATGCCCCGCATCACACTTTTGTAACCATACCACACGAGGTTGCGCATACGAGGGTCGAGTACCATATAAATGACCGCCGCCAAAGCAACCAGCATCAAAGACAAATACAAAAGATTGGAAGTCAATGTAATAAGATATGGTAGAGCTTGATACAATAAGTAACCACCGCCGAGTAAAATACCCGTCATAAAAATGAGACCCGTTACGCCTTCTGGTTTTTGCCAAAACGATTTAGGTTTAAATTGAGGCGTTGGTGTTGAGACAGGAGTGATATTTGCCATTTTATCAGTTAGTTTTAAGATTTTTTAAATAAAAATTGATTTTTCAAAAATTAGTTCATCAAAAGTGATTGATTAATACCCCCTCCGAAGGAATCCTTTGGATCCGTATTTCCCAAAAAATATTTACCATTCACCATTAAAATATTCACCATTACTAAAGGTGTTGCCGCATATTGTCAATGTCTTTTTCCATCAAATTCAATATGCTTTGATGCGTAAAAAGATATTTAGATTTAGCTTCATCTATTTTAGCTGCTGCATTCTCACGCTCGTAGTCCAGTTCCCGTATTTTAGTACGCGACACTTCAACTTCTTCTTGCAACTGCTTAATTTTAAGCTCATTATCTGTAATTTTTTTTTGCAACTCGCCTACTTGTTGCAGGTTTTGACCAATTTTGAGGTCTTGCTGTTTTTGCGAAGCCGCATCAAAATGCTCTCTTTCTTTGATGAGCACATTTTTGTAATGCGTTGCCGTTTCTATGATTTTATCTTTTGTCAAACCCATCGTCGTCATGGTCGCAAAAGCAGAACGGATAGCGGTAATCTCATCTAAATTCATTTTTTTCAAATTGTCAACAGCCATCCTAAACTCGAGGTAGTCAAACCCCGGCAGGTTGGCTTTTTCAATGGCTTTTGCAATAAATTCGACACTTTTTTCATCTAAACCCAGATTCTCTCCAAAAAAATTCTTCATAAGTATTATCCTATATTTTTAAAGCTAAATTTTACAGCTAATTGTCGTCCAAAATTAAACATTTCAAGTATCTAAACAAAAGGCTTGACCAATTTTGTTCACCCCCTCAGTAAGGCTTCGACAAAATAAGGCTTTTTTGGGTATAAACTTGAATTTTTATCTGTCTAAAAATTCCTAAAATTCGGCATTGAAAAACTCAAATATAACAAAATACAAAAGTTCTACTATTTCAAAATTTGGAAATAGTCAAATAGTCACATTTAAAGAATCTTGAAATCATCCAAATAGAATACTTTTGCATCTGAAAAACGTTATATCCGATTATGCTGAAACAGATTCAAATATATATCCAACAACATCCACTCTATGTTAATCTTTTAACATGGGCAAAAAGTAAGACTTTTACAGGCTTTCAAGGCGTCTCACTCTATGAAGTCCTTCGTTTTTTATACGCTGAAGTTTTTCTCAATCCCACGACAATGATGCGTGCGAATGCCATTGCGTTTAGCTTTTTCATGTCCTTATTTCCTGCATTTTTGGTACTTTTCTCACTCATACCTTTTGCTATTACTCTTTTACCCATTAAACAAAGCGACATATTAAAACAACTCAACGATACCATCATAAACGTTATGCCCAACGAAACAGGGGACAGTTTCTACAAACTTATCAGTTCTTTTTTGAAAAAGAAAAGAACTGATTACTTCAGTGTCGGTTTCGTGCTCTCCATTTATTTCGCAAGCAATGGTTTAATGGCTTTGATGCGCAGCTTCGAAAAAAACCATGTCATCTTTCAACGCATACCACCCCTCCAAAAACGTATTCGCGCAATCGGCATGACTTTCATGTTAGGCGGTTTACTGATAGTCAGCACCTTATTAGTCATTTTAGGCAATCAGATTTTTAATTTCATATTTAAAATATTAAGAATCAATCAATTAGGTGCTTTTTTCCTTATCCTTTTAAAATGGCTGGCAGTCATCGCTGCCATATATATTGGCATCGCTGTCATCTATCGGTTCGGTATTACACTCAAAAAGCGATTGCACTTTTTCTCACCCGGTGC
>JAYTMW010000003.1:0-3579 GCA_043728105.1 Saprospiraceae bacterium
TTAGCGGTGAACCTTTTTTGTTTTTTGGGGCTTATTGAAATGAGAAATGTAACGGCTGATTTATCTGCCGCATGTCAAATACCGATAGATTATCTTTTCAATAAAAAATTTAGCAATACTCTTTGCAGATAAATCAGCCGCTACAACTTGTCAAAAACGCATAAATACTGAGGGACCATTTCATTTGTGAAAAAAACTAAAAAGAAGTTTGTTTCACAAATTGTTCAAATAACAAAATTCGTTGCGTATCTTGATTGTAAAAAAGGAAAGGAGTAACATCTTTCACTTGTTGATTCAAATCCAACTCTTTAATACGAGAAAATAAAAGTTCTTTAAGTGCCGACGAATTTTTAACCTCTAATCGTTGTTCCAAATAATCATAATTTGGTTTTGTTTTAGAACAAAGAAAAGTAATATCGTAGATGTCTCTGCCTTTGGGTTGTTTGCGCTTCAAAAATGCGGTAATTTTTTGAGATAAAAGTATGTCAATAGGCGTGGTGCGGATATTGGCAAAAACGTCGAATTTATTGAGTAAAAAAGATTCAGGTTCAAAGGGAAAATTTTGAGGCTCGGTATCCAATTGTATCAAAATTTTAGCTTCTCGATGCCCACTCAAACCTGCCTGATGCAGTAAGTTTGGAAATTTAATATAGCAATGATAAGCGCCACGATACACTTGTTCCATTTCGGTACTAAAACCTTCATTTTCTAAACCTTGTTTGATAATGACAGAAACTTGTTCAAAATCTTGTGGCGATAAATCGAAATTATCAAAATCCAAATCTTCTGAAAATCGGTTGGTTTCATGCACAATCCGTAGGCAAGTGCCACCTAAAAAAGCAAATTTCATAGCATAATCGCTATTGAAAAGCAAAGCTAATATTTTATGTTGAAGATATTCTCGTAATAAAAATGACCCAAAAGGGTGCAATTGAGGCGGATAATATTCTTGAATTTGAGTAAATGAAAGCATCTTTAATTATTTTCAATAAAGTGAATAAACGTTTCTACCCTTTTTGATAAGGCATTTGAGTCAAAAGCAATGGTATATTTCTTTAAAAGATCAAAGTCTATTTGTCTTTTAATTTCTTGAATATTTAAACGAAGTTCATAAAAATGCCCTTCAGTATTGATGTGTGAATGTAAATATAAAAAATCTAATAAGCATTTTTGTGGGTCCGCTATTTTGTAGTTATAGCCATTGAAAGACAATAAGTTATAGCCAAAAAACAAATTTGGTTTTACATTTTGATAGCTGAAAAAACCAATAGGTGTATCAAAATTGTGTGTTTTCAAGGTAGAAATAGCCGTGAATTTAAACACACCTTCGGGTATGAAGCCGTAGTGCGAAAGAGCCGTTTCTAAGGATATGTAAGACGGGTTATAAATATGGTTTGAGATAAAATACAAAATCTCTGTATTCAAAACATTTTCATTGAGCCGATACCACGAGTTACGGATTTTTTGAACATAATTTTTCTTTTGCCAATTAATTAGATTTTTGGCATCAAATGAAGTAAATAACTTTGCCATCTCAATTTTTGAGAAAACAGGATAGCTCTTAAATGTTGTTCTAAATAATTGATAGTTCATTTTTTGTTTCTATTAAATGACAAATATAGTAATTTTTAGAAACAAAACAAAAAAATACTGAGGGGGTATGTAGCGGCTGATTTATCTGCCGAAGAAGAAAACCCATTTGATATGTGACATTCGGCAGATAAATCAGCCGCTACAATGTGTCAAAAACGCAAAAATACTGATGGGCCTAATTCCTTGATAGTCAAAGAGTTACGCACCCAATTCTTAATTTTTAATTTTTAATTTTACTATGCTCACTCGTATTCTATCCCCAATTTTTAACGGCTTCCGTGGGCTTTCGCATGAGGTATGGTTGCTTTCTGCCGTCAGTCTTATCAATCGAAGTGGTTCGATGGTGATTGCTTTTTTGACGCTTTATCTGACACAAGCCTTGCATTTTGACTTGCGCTCGGCGGGTTATGTGATGTCCTGTTTTGGATTCGGTTCTATTGCAGGGGCTTACATGGGCGGCTATTTGACCGATAAATTGGGTTATTACAAAGTGCAATTGCTGACGCTTTTATTGAGTGGTACATTTCTGATTGCGACCTTGGTGGTGCGTGATTTTTATTGGATGTGCCTTCTCATGTTCCTCAACGGCATGGCGAGCGAGGCTTTTCGCCCAGCCAATTCAGTGGCCATTCGCACGCATAGCGATGTGGAGACACGCACACGCTCGCTCTCCCTCATGCGTGTGGCGGTCAATTTAGCGATTTCATTTGCCTTGATAGTTGGTGGTATTTTGGCTTCAATGGGTTGGAGTTGGCTCTTCATTGTGGACGGTTTGACGTGCTTTGGTGCGGCTTTGATTTTGCGCATCTATTTAAAAGAAAAACAAACGGAATCTGAAAAAGAGGCCCCTCCCGAAGAAGGTATCGGGACAGGTCAGTATTTTAATGAAAAATCGACCAAAAATCATACACAAACCGTTGATTATCAAGCATCTACATCTGCCTATAAAGATAAAGTGTTCTTAATTTTTATTTTTTCAACCTTCATTGGTGCATGTGTTTTCATGCAAATTATGTGGACAATACCCGTTTTTTTCAAGGAAATTTATGGTTGGAATGAAGCCATTATTGGGGCTGTTGCTGCCATAAACGGTATTACGGTCATGGTGGTTGAAATGCCTTTAATTTTTAATATTGAAAATAAAAAAAGTAAATTATGGTTTGTGCGGTTGGGCATCATCCTCTACGGATTGTCTTACGTCGCTTTCAGTTTGCCGAGTTCGTGGGGTTGGTTATTGGCTGTTTTTTACATGATTACCATTTCTTTTGGTGAAATTTTCGTAATGCCTTTCAGTACCAATTGGGCGATGAATCATGCAGGTGAGGCTCGTCAAGGTCAATACATGGCACTTTACACCATCGCCTATTCGTCTTCAAATGTGATTGCGCCTTTGTTGGGTACTCAAATCATTGCCGCTTATGGTTATTCAACTTTATGGATGGTGTTAGCGGTGTTGAGTGCCGTTTCTTTTTATGGTTTTTGGTGGCTGCAATATGGTAGAACGTCGAAATAAGGAAACGCCGATGGTCTAAATACTCGTAGATAATTAAAAGTAAAATTTGTTTTTTTTAAAGTAAAATCTTATCTTTGAAAGAGAATTTCCATGAAACTAATTAATATTTTTGAGCTACTATAATTCATTGATAATGAACATTTTAGCTTGAAAACCATTTATACTCATAAAGTAACCATGTCCTTTCAACAAAAAACATATCACTCGCAAGTATTCCGAAATTTTAAAGTCATCGACGCTTTGGAATACCGTAAAATTGTTCACTTCTATGAGCGATATGAAAAGTCTATTCTCCAATTAGATTTTGAGGAATATTTTGAAATGGTAGTGGCCTACACCCAAGCCCTTTTTGAAATTGAGGCCTATCGAAAGCACGTGATGATGGCAGATGTAGTGATTGAAACCTCCATCAGTCAAAACATTACGCACATCAATAAAGAAGAAATTTTCCTATCAACGTTGTTTCAAAAAGC
>JAYTMW010000004.1:0-1631 GCA_043728105.1 Saprospiraceae bacterium
GCAGGGTCGGGGTAAGTCGTGAGGGTTTTGCCGAAATGCAGTCGGCCCGTCGTGTCGTCCATCAAAACGAGGTCGGTAAATGTGCCGCCGATGTCAATGCCTAGTTTCATGCGTGGGTGATGATTTGGTTAGATTTTATTTAAAATTAACGATTTTATTAATTTTATTTAATTTTTAATTTAATAATTTTAAATAAATAGTCTAAAATATTTTATTTTTTATTTGAAGAAAAATTTTATCTCTTACCTTTGCGGCGTCTTAAGTTGTATGCTTATGATAAAAACGAACTAAAAATGGTAGTTTTGTTTAGAAATCAATATTTGGAAGACTTGCAAGCAGGTCGTAAGGTTATGGGTAAACCCCAATTTAGCAACCCCGTTATTACAAAATTTAGAAAAAGAGTGGAAACTATGAAATTGATGGCATCTACGCAAGAGATGTATGACCTTAAAAGTTTGCATTTTGAGAAACTCAAAGGCGATTTAAAAGGATATTATTCTGTTAGAATAAACGACCAATATCGCATAGTAATGAGTATTGAAAAAAATGAAATTTTAGTTCAGGAAGTTGAAGAAATCATCACCATTGAAGGCTTAACAAATCATTATGGAGATTAGGAAATAACGACAACTAAAAAGATTAAATTTTTATATTTCAGAATTAGCGCATAAGTAGAAAATGGATGGGATTAGTTGCCATAATTTATAGTGATTTATCCCATTCAAAACTACTATCAGTTTGTCAAAAGTATTATTCAATTATTTAAAACTTGAACAATGAAAAATTATGTTATTTTATCAAAAGATGGGCAAGAAATCAGAACAGGTATTCTCTTGCACCCTGGCGATATTCTCAAAGAAGAATTGGCTGAAAGAGGTTTGAAAAAGAACTTTTTTGCCGAAAAATTAGGCATTCACGCGAGCCAATTGAGCGATTTGTTGAGCCGTAAAAAAAATGTTACAGCTGCATTAGCACTCAAATTGGAGGAAACTCTTGGTGTTAAGGCCGACTTTTGGATGCGTGTTCAAACTGCTTATGACTTGGAAATCGCGCGTCTCGAAGTCATACAAAAAATGGCTGCGTAAGTAAAGGCAATTCTAGGAAAACCTAAAATTGCTTTTGGCGTGTTCAAAACTTCATTCCTCCACAAAATCTAAATCTTTCCCGAAAGTCTCCTCCAAGTTCGTCATGCACCAAAACGCTAGTGATAAGACAATTACGCCTAATAAAATTGCGCTATGTGTGATGGACATCTGGAATGACCCCCTCAGTATTTGGAACGAAAGTGTCAACGGAATGACCGATGCGCGAATCAAATTGACCGCCGACGAGCCGACGAGGGTACGATAGCAAGAATGACTTTTCGAGACATTATAAAATTGGGTTTTCGTTTATAAATTTTGTAGTAAAAAGCGGCAATGAAGGGCAAAAATAGATTTTAAATTGGTTAATTAGTTTAACAATTTAAAATAATTGGCATTGTGGTGTTTATCTATGGATTGTATGGATTTTCGCATTTTTGTCACTCAGACAATACTACGGTACATTTTGCACGACATGGGCCACAGATTGGAGGGATTAGGCTGATTTACACTGATTTTTATCCCATACGCCTAAAAAATCAGTGTAAA
>JAYTMW010000005.1:0-3038 GCA_043728105.1 Saprospiraceae bacterium
TCTGCATGTAGTCGCCAATCTTCAGTATTATTAAAATACGTCCATTGAATCTGTCTTGTACTTAAAAGCCCCCTTGTATTTAGCGGCTTTCCATTTTTATCATCTGAAAGGCTTTCACTTATTTGAAGTGTTGCATTTGTGGGATACACGTATAAATTGCTGTTATAGTACTGCCCATCTGTTGGTATATCTTCAGGTTTTACCATACCGTTTGCTAAAGCAGTTTCAAAGCTTAGAATATTATCCTCAGCACCTTCTGGTACCATGTAGGAATAATCATTGTTTGCTTCCCATGTATAGTCTTGTACCAATACCTGATGTGCCTCATTCAAGACTGCCCCAAAGTAAGAATCTGGAATGTAGTCATCTACGACAGTATTTCTTGTACCTAATGACCTCGATGATATATCAGCTGCCCCTTTACCACTCGCATAGTGCGATTTAAACCCATGACTTACATTCATAGCTTCAACTTCTTCAATGGGCAATTTTTGAATAGCTGACATGTAGTTTCTAAAAGCATCCATTGTCGGAAAATTCAACCGACCATTTTTAATGCTTGGATATACCAACTCTTGCGTAGCGGACGTTTCAGTAGTAGTTGCAACAATAGCCTCTTCTTTTCTACAAGATGCAAAGGAAAGTGCAATAATTAAAAAAGTGAACAGTTTTTTAGAATTTTTATTCATAATTTTGTTCTTTTAAATTTAAAAAAGTGGTTAATGAAATTTGTCCTTCATTTTAGGTGAAGATGGATGAAGAAAGGGCTACCTTAGAACCGTAGGAAGTTTAGTAGTATAGCCAACCACCTCTCGTCACGCTCGCCTTGCGGGTGTGACGAGTTTTTTTGCTTAGGTTTTAATCAAATATTTATGGTTTTAGGTTAATAAAATGATTGAGTTTATTTAGCACTACGTTTTATTTTTCTAAACTCATTGGGGCTACGAATAGAATATGCTATTCCAGCACTAAGCAACCCTACAAATTCCCAAGTGATATATCGACCATTATCGGTCACGTTTATTAATGTTACACCACCACCAATTTGAGTCATAAGTTTTAATTTTGTACTCAGCTTCAAATTAACACCAAACCCTACAATATTTTCTAAATAACTAAGAGGGCCTCTCGTAATTGTATCAATTTTTTGTAGTAAACTTGGCACATAAGTTACCACCGTAATATCCTTTTTCGTTTTTCGAGTAAATTGTTCGTGAGCAAAAAAATAAAAATTAAACAATTTGTCATTTTTTGAAAAATAGCGTCTGTAATCAATAAAAAAACCAATATTCTGCGATACGTTTTTAGAAATCAAATTTCTTAAATATACACTTTCTAATGGTTTTAAGGGATCGTTGAAATGGTATTTCACACCCACTCCAAATTGATTTCTTCCGTAGTTTTTAGCCACTGATATACCCAAATTTCTACTCGTTGTGGTAAAATCAAAGTATTCTAATCTCAAATTTATTTGTGTCTGCGCACGTACCGATAAAAGAAATAAAACAAAAATTAATACTATGTTTTTCATTTTTTAGAATTAAAGGAAGTCAAACGTATAAAGTTTGACTTCCCTTTGTTACTGTTTAATATTTTTTACTTACCGATTTATTCTTTTGAACAAAAGAGAGCCTTTTCCATTATCGAAATTATGTACTGTTTGACCGCTTGTGTGCATAGTACCCGTTGGAAAACGAGCATTTCTCACATTCGATAAAGACCCCGCAGGATTAGCACCATCAATAGTACCTGGATTAAATGCTATCCACTCGTCATGATATCTTCTTCTACCTTCTAAAAAATCTGATTCCCCACTAGGAAAAGATAATGTTCCCAACGTTTTGTTACTACAATACCAATCCCTTTCGTATAAATTGTAGTAAACTAAATGTGCCCCAGAAGCTGCCGAAGGTTTGATTTTATAAAAATCTTTTGCATAAGTCTTAGGCGTTATTCTTGCTGAACTACTACACCCGCTGCCGCCAAACCACACAAAAAGTGGTTTTCCGCATTCGTTTGCTTTCATTTCTACTACTCGCCAATTATTTACAAAAGCCTGATTTTCACCAGAGTTATCTCCGATTTTTGCCCTTAATGGACTGGGGCTTAGTAATGGTGGAGAAACGAATTCAGTACCCGCTGCATAAATTTCTTGACTACAACTTTGATCATAATACACTTTAATTGTGAATGTATTAGATTGACAAATTGGCGTAGATCTTGTTCCTAATGGTGTATCATCCGACTTTAGGTTTTCAAAGGTACCTTCTTGAATTGGAGTAGGATTTAACTCCGAAACAGTAACTAAACCTGTCACCATAATAGCTGACGTTGTTTGAGAAGCATCGTATTGACCTACATTTACTTCTTCATAAGTGCCATCACTTTGTACTTCCATAGCATAAACAATGTCATAATTTTCATTAATATCATCATCCTCTATTTCAAGTTCAGGTGCAACAACAGGGTAGTTACTATTAATATCATTTTCGTAATTAGCAACAAAAATAACACTTTCGTATCCATATCCAGTATGTTCAAAATCATAATTTTGACCATTCCTTGTATTTAACGGTTTAGGATTAGTACCTTTCAGTTCAAATCTTTTTTCAAGAATTGTATTTTGAAAATAAGACATATATTTTGGAAATTGCTCAAAAACTTGGCTGTATTTCACCACCCCTTTATTCTGTTTAGAAGTTTGAATAACAAAATCCGTAAATTTCTTATCCGCCGCTAATTTGACTAACACTTTTGATAATTCATATTCTGCCTTGTTGATAATTACACTTTCCTCGTCACCACGGGCAATCAAAGCATCAACAGGTGCAATATTTTTCCTAAATTTGTACTTTTCAACTGTCTGGGTATTAATTGGACTATTTTCTTTGTTACTTGTAGCAATCTCTTTATTACAAGAGCAAAAACATAAAAGAATACAGTAGCTGGCAGATACCAAACTTAACTTTAATTTTAAATTCATCATTATTTGTTTTAGTTTTGTTAGAAAATTAAGTTTTTTATCTAATCTTGCAAGA
>JAYTMW010000006.1:0-1877 GCA_043728105.1 Saprospiraceae bacterium
TCTAACTTTCAACTTCTCAATAATCGCTTTGCAATTATCAATAGCTACATCCCAAGTAGAGAGAATTGCTACTATCTTCTGTTGTTCTGGAAGTGGTGGTAATGGGATTTGAAGATTTTTTATTATTTCAGCAGATAAATTACCTTGACCACCTTGGAGATATTTACTAATTATAGTTTGTTTTTCATTCAGTAGAAAATTGTAAATAAAAATTTTATCGATTTCTGTTTGAATGCATAAAATAGCTTGATTTATAGCTCCAGAAATTTTACATATTGCAATTTCACCACTATTTGCTCCATAAAGAGCATATAGTAAATCTCCTGTTTTTACCATTTTTGCAGAAGAATTTGACAATCCTTCTTCAGAAATAAACTGTTCAGTTCTGTCAAAATAAATTTCACCAGATTTTATAAAAGGAATAATTCCGTTGTAATATTCTTTTTTAGAAGTTAAAGGAGTTCCGCCTGAATAAAATTTAGCTACTTTATTAAATTTCTTAACCTCCCAATCTGACGGAATTAACCCAATAGCAGTTTGTTTGTATGTTGTGTTAGTCATTGTTCAATTTTTTTAAAGAAATATTTCCTGTAAGTGCTTTTAATTGGCGGATTGCCATTTGGTTGAGTTCTACCAATCTTTTGGATTGTGATAAGCCTAAACGTATCAATTCTGCATTAATACTTTCAATATTTGCCATTACTAACAGCTCTACAATTGAGGCATAATCTCTTATGTTGCCATCTTTTTCGGGGTTTTCATCTTTCCACTTTTTAGCAGTTTTGCCAAACAAAGCCATATTTAAAACATCGGCTTCGGAGGCATATATAATTCCTTCTTGCTTTTTTGAAATTTCGGGCGGTATCACAAATTGTTTTACGGCATCGGTATGAATACGGTAATTAATTTTAGACAAGGTTCGGTTTAAATTCCATTCGAGAGATAATCGAATGTTTTCCTCGTCTTTTAATCGTTGAAATTCTATGATTAAATAAAGTTTAAAAACAGGGCTTATGGCAGAGCCAAACTCAAAAGCGATATCCTTATGGGCATAAGTACCTCCATATCGCCCAGCTACTGTGTATATGCCTTTTGCATTGGTTTTTTCTACCCATTGCCCAGGGCTTAAAACAAAGCTTGGCAATCCTGCTTCCATTTTAAAGTGGTCGAATTCGACCACTTTAAAATCGGGATTGTGCATTTGCTCCCAAGTACCTAAAAACTCTAGGGTAGATCTATTTCTAATCCAGTTTTTTATAATATCTGCTGCTCTTGCTTCGCCTTCTTTTGCATTTGCCATATCGGTTATACAAATGAAGTCGTTTTCTTTTTGAGATATAATTGAAATGGCTATTCCTTGCACATTTATTTTTGAAGTTTTGTCTTTTGACATAGTTTTAGTTGTTTTTAAGCATATCGAGGGTGTCCTCGAAATGGTTTTTGATTTCTTTTAACAACCATCTCGTTGAAGTCAACGCAATGGTTTTTATGAATACTTTTTAAATCAAATTCAACTCTTTCAAGTAGTTTTCCATTTGGTTTTCTACTTCAGTTAGTTGTTTTTTTAGCTGGGTAATATTGGTGTGTGTGGCTTTAATATCTACTTCTTCTTCTTCTTCAAAAGTATCTACATAACGTGGAATATTAAGGTTGTAATCGTTTTCTATAATATCAGCCATTGTGGCACGGTAGCTGTATTTCTCTTCAATCACAGCTCCTTTTTCGGTTGTTAGTGGTGCAATTTCTTTGAATGTTTTGAACGCTGTTACTATATGCTCAATATCAGAATCTCTGAATTTATTTTGGTTCTTTCCACTTTCAAATTCTCTACTGGCATCAATAAACAAAATGTCTTTATTTGTTCCTTTTCCTCTATT
>JAYTMW010000007.1:0-3097 GCA_043728105.1 Saprospiraceae bacterium
TATCTAATAAAATGACACTATAATTCATCTTATTAAAATTTTGTTGAAAAGGCATATTCTTATCGGCACTTATGAGAAATTGGAAGTTTCGTTCATTTAAATTTTCTCTAAGCATGCCATTTTGAAAACCAGACCACCCTAATTCATGTGGCATAAATACTTGAAAAGAAGATGGGAAATAGAGTAATAAATTGGAGCTTAATTGCTCATCAAGCAAAATTTTCATGGGTAAGTTTTCTCTTACGAGAGTTGATTAATTTTTTCGCAGCCATTTCTAAAACCTCATAAACCATTTCTCTTGAAATATGAGGATAACCTCTTAAAAAATCATCTAAAGTTGATGATTTTAAGTAATCAAAAAGGATTTGCACAGGTGTACGGGTTCCTCTAAAAACAGGTGTGCCACCTAAAATATCTGGGTCGGAATGAATAACACTTAATTTCATTGTTAAAATTTTATTCAAAGTTATAGCAAAAATCTAAATAATCAAAAGTTATGATTCAATTAAAAAACATCGAAAAAGTCTATCGGACAGACACTATTGAAACCCTTGCTTTGAATAATATCAACTTGGAGGTAGCGCAAGGTGAGTTTCTATCTATTATGGGTCCTTCGGGCTGCGGTAAAAGTACGCTTTTGAACATCATTGGCTTATTGGATGCGCCTACAAATGGCAGTTTAAGCATTGATAATCAAGGCGTTACGAACTTTTCGGATAAAATTTTATCCAAATTCCGGAATCAAAATATCGGGTTTATTTTTCAAAGCTACCATTTGATTAATGATTTGACGGTGGTGGATAATGTCGAATTGCCCCTACTCTATCGCAAAATATCGGCATCTGAACGACGTCAATTAGCAGCTGAAGCCTTAGCCAAAGTGGGTTTGAGCAATCGGATGAAGCACTACCCTTCGCAACTATCGGGTGGTCAACGGCAACGGGTAGCCATCGCCCGCGCCATCGTTGGGCGACCGAATATCATACTTGCCGACGAGCCGACGGGTAATTTGGATTCAGCAATGGGCAACGAAGTGATGGAAATCTTAGAAAACCTCAATCGTACTGAGGGGGTCACGATTGTGATGGTGACGCATGATGAAAATATGGCGAAACGGACGCATCGGTTGGTCAGGTTATTTGATGGTAGTCAGGTTGCGTAGGTATTTTGATTATATCATAAAGATTCAAGCAGTTCACTAAAATCTTTGATTTTCAATAAATTAACTTTAGGAAAACCTAAGTTTATCAGTACTCGGTAATGACGGTCATCTGTCACTAAAAAATGTGTACTTTGAGCAATGGCACAATCCGCAAATTTGTCATCATCAGCATCTTGTGCGATGAGCAAAAAGCGATAATAAGAAGTTGTTATAAATATATCGTACTTATTGGCTATTATGATTAATGACGATTTTATAAGGTGATTTTCGACCTAAAGCACTGATAATAGCGTTGGTGTCTAATACTATTTTGAGTCTCATAGTTCACCCCTTACAAGTTTTTCGTAAAAAGATTCGTCATAACCACGTTCCTCGTCAAGCTTATCAATGTCGTTGTTTATTTTTTCCATTAAAAAGCGAGCTATCAAAAAGCGCAATTGATTTAAGTCTTCATCAGACAAGTGCATAGCGAAAACTTTGAGTAATTCAGCTTGAACATTTGTCAAAGCAGGTTGGGCATTAAGAGGATACATATTGTTCAATTTTAATAAAAAAATTAGATTGAAATATTATTTTTTACAAAAATACAGAATTTCATTAAAAAAAACAAAAAACACTGAGGCGTCTTTGCATTTTTAAACTCAAACATACAGCCATATAAACCATAATTTTTATTAAAAACATAGCAAAAATGTTAAAAAACTATCTAAAAATAACCCTTGCGGTGATGCGGCGGCGGAAATTTTACACGTTCATCAGCCTATTCGGTATCAGCATGACGTTGACCGTTTTGATTGTCATAACGGCATTTTTCGACAACCTTTTTTCGCCTAATTATCCTGAAATCAATCGAAACCGCTCGCTGTATGCCTCAAGAATTGAGCAAAGGGATACGGTCAATCATAATATAAACACGAGTGATATGAGCCGTTATTTTATTGAAACCTATATTTCAACGCTCAAAACGCCTGAGAAAATAACGGCTGTGGGCAATCACAACCTCAATACTTATTTCAATGGGCAAAAAGCGGAGTTGAGAATCAAATATACCGATGTGAATTTTTGGGATATAACAAATTTCGATTTTATAGAAGGCAAGGCTTTTACTGCCGAAACTATAAAAAGTAATGAGAATGCCGTCATCCTAAGCAGCGATATTCGGGATAAATACTTTGGAAAAGACCAATCGGTTGTGGGTAAAACGACAGAAATAGGCAACGACATGTTTCGCATTGTGGGCGTTGTTCGAGGTTGTCCAGTAGTACAAGGACATTCTGTCGTAGGCGATATGTACATGCCTTATACCACAGATAAAAGTTTAGGTAAAGACAAGACTTATACAGGGCGTTATGCTGCTATCATTTTAGCAAAAAACGAAGGCGATATACATGATATTCAAGAAGAATGGGCAACTGTCCTGCCTAAAATTCCGATGCATCATGATGGTGATTTTAAACCACAAATCATTCATGTACATCCTGAAACAGCCATTGGTAATCTTATTTATGAAATTGCAGGCAGTGGTGACAATAGTGGCAAATCTATTTTTATTGCAGTCCTTTTAGGTTTTGCTTTTTTATTCATGTCCTTACCAGCTCTAAATCTTATCAATGTCAATATCAGTCGCATCATGGAACGCGCTTCTGAAATCGGGATTCGCAAAGCATTCGGAGCATCTGCCAATACATTAACGCTTCAATTTATCATAGAAAATATCATCTTGACGGTTATCGGCGGTGCATTGGCACTGCTCTTATCGGGCTTAGTGATAGCTTATCTCAATCGAACAGGTGTTGGACCAATCCCATATTTAAACTTGACAATCAACTGGAAAGTGGCGGGTGTTGCCTTCATTTTAAGCCTTGTTTTTGGCTTGCTATCAGGCGTTTATCCTGCTTGGCGAATGGCTAAATTATCGGTTGTGGAGGCTTTACG
>JAYTMW010000008.1:0-2955 GCA_043728105.1 Saprospiraceae bacterium
TTGAAAAGTAGTTCAGGTGTTGTTCGAGCAAGAAGCCACGTAGTATGTTTATTTGTAATTATTGTAATGGCATCGGGGGTTCTAAAAACATCAGTTTGGGTTCTAAAAGCCGTAATTACGACTTCTTTTAAAGTTGAATCTTGTGTGCTGTTTTGTATCGTATCGTTACCTTTTGAAAAAATCACTGAATCAAGTGCGAGTGATTGCGCTGAAATAAAAAATGGTTTAATGATTAAAAAAAATAAAAATACTTTTCTCATAACTTTATATTGTTCTGACAAAATTACAAAAAAACGGGCCCCTCAGTATTGAATGCTATTTTACGAAATTGTTAAGTTTTGTAGCGGCGGATTTATCCGCCGATGATTATAAATGTTTGATAATCAATGGATTGTATTCTCGTCGGCGGATAAATCCGCCGCTACAATGCGTTTCAAACCTTTTGCAAACGCATACGCTTATTTTCTACTTCAATATCATCCACACCAACCACCCGACTACGCCTTTCCAACAACAAAATATCACGCCATTGCCCATCCAATTGCGCAATTTTTTGGCGGTAGCCCACCTTCCGAAAACCCAACTTTCGATGCAAGGCAATACTCGCTTTATTTTCAGGCAAAATACCCGCTTGAAGTGTCCACATACCATTTTTTTCACTTTCTTCAATGAGCGATTGTAAGAGCAAACGGCCCAATCCCCGCCCTTGAAAATCAATATGAATATAGACGCTCAACACGCCCACACCATTGTAAACTGTTCGACTTGAATAAGGCATCAAAGCCGTGAAACCGACCACTTGTTCGCCCTCAACAGCCACAAGGCGACCGTGGGGCAAATGGCGTTTATCCCACGTCTCCCAATCGGGTGCGGCGGTTTCAAACGTGGCGTTTTGGGTGTCAATACCTTGTTGATAGATGGCCGCTACCGAGGGGTAGTCGGCGGGGTGCATGTCTCTGATGTGCATAGTTGTCCTTCTTTTTACATCAAAGTTAGGGTGGGGAAGATTAAGGGAAGGTTAAGTTTTCAGGGCAAGCGGTAAAAATAAATTTAAGAAAACAGCCATTTACAAAGGAAATTATGACAAAACAGCATCTTTCCAATCGTTTCTATCCATTAAAAACGAATACATGGCTCGACGAACTTCTTGATTGGGATAAGATAAAATCAATTCACCATCCTCTGATTTTTCTTTTATAGTCAAATATCCCGTTTGAAACATCAATGACGTAAGTTCAATATTATCGAGGCTATTTTGATTCAAAAAATCAATATTCGCTTCAATTTCGTCGGCAGCAAAAAAAGATTCGGTTAGCATTTTTTTTGTCAAAAAACTCGGTGTGCCGCTCTGAAACCAATAGGCTTGAAAGTCGTGACCACTCAAAAACAATAAAATTCCGAATGGATTGTATAATGTATTTTTTCCGTCCCAACTATATCCATTGTACCATAAACGAATTTTTTCTAACAATTCAGTGCGACTATAATGAGGAAAAGCGGCTAAAATCTCATTTAAATAATCTTCAAAATTACTTTCTAATTCTTGCTGCGTGTAACCCAACATTTGGGCATAATTGACATCTATTGTTAAATCGTTTAAATTATTCAATTTTGAAAAAAGAGAGACCTTTGTAAATTTAGAAATGCCCGTAATAAACAACAGGCGAATATACTCATCCGCATCTTTCAAAGCACCGTAAAACAGACCTAAAACCTCTTGATTGGCTTTGGCTTTTTCAATGGCATGTGTTTCTAAATGGTCAATGATTGGCTTATCGTATTCATCAATAAGGATGACAACTCTACCGTGTTGGTCATAGAGTTTTTTGACTAAATTTTAAAATAGGGCTTTAATATCTATCTTGCCTTCTGCATCTAAACCGTGCATTTTGTACAAATCCAAGAGGTATTCTCTAATGCCTTGTTCTAAACCCAACGTCTCGTAAGAAACACTTAAAAATGAGATGTGAATAATGGGATTTTTCTTTGACCAATCCCATTTATCCAATATCCATGTGTCGTTAAATAACTCACGACTGCCTAAAAATAATTCTTTGAGTGTGGATAGCAACAATGACTTTCCAAAACGACGAGGGCGAGACAAAAAATACATTTTACCTTCCGTACATAGTTTATATATGTGTTCTGTTTTATCAACATAAACGCAATTGTCTTCTCGCAAATCCCGAAATGACTGACGACCGATGGGTAATATCTTCTTTTTCATAAGGCAAATATAGACTTTTTTTTTTACGGATTAAAGTCTATATAAAAAAAAGGCCCCCTCAGTATTTGGCAAATATTGAGGAGGCTTTTCCGATTGAAAGCATCGTTTACGCTTCTTTGTCTTCGGTTTCGTCTTCATCGTTTTCTTCCGAATCGTTTTCATCCTCCTCATTTTCTTCGGAGTCATTTTCGTCTTCTTCAGTTTCTTCGGAGTCATTAAGTTCATCTTCTTCCTCCTCTTCTTCGGCTTCCATAGCGATGCGTTCAAGCATACGGTCAGCCCAAATCATTTTTTCGTCTTCTTCATGCAGGGTTTTCATGCGGGATTGAATGGCACTCATTGTCATAACTTTGCTTTTTATTTAGTTAAAAAATAAGATTAAAAATATGGTACAAAACAAAGCTAAACCGTTGATTAATATTGGTTTTACATATTAATTTTAGGTTAAATACAAAAAAGAAGTGTTGAGTAGAAAGTATTGAGTAATGAGACTTCCACAATGCCTTACAAGAGCGTAAAACCTTTCTTTTCTTTATTAAAAAAAAGCCAAACAAACCGTGGGCATGTTTAGCTTCAATGAAAAAATATTGGATAAGTTCTATGACAAACTTAAATTAATCTTTCTGTTTATAATGCTCCTCTCGCTGTTCATCCTCATCATCAAATTTGGCGGCTTGCTTCACTTTTTTCCAATCAAAATCTCGTCCATAGGTTTTCATGGCTTTTTT
>JAYTMW010000009.1:0-3180 GCA_043728105.1 Saprospiraceae bacterium
CTCACCCCAATATCTGCAACTTCGCAAATTTCAACGCAATCTTCTTCTTATCCTTCGTTTCATCAAACTCAATTTCCGCAATCGGATTATCCTTTGCCCCTTCCAAATTCAAAACCGTGCCTTCGCCAAAACGAAGGTGCAAAATGCGTTGTCCTTTCTGGATTTTATCCATTGGGCTGGCGTTGAAATCTTTTGGGTCAATTCTATTTTCAGGTGCTTTTATGGCAGTTTTTGTAAAAACGCCCGTCACTTTTGACCTTTCTACCGCACCTTTACCTTGAATATTGCTCAAAAGACCACCCATCCCGTCTAAATGTTCGGGATTGATTTCATCTAAAAAACGACTTGCCGTACCATATTTCATTTGCCCATTGCGGTAGCGACTTGTGGCATACGCCAAAGTCAAATACTTTTCCGCACGGGTAATCGCCACGTAAAACAAACGGCGTTCCTCGTCCAAACCTTCGGGCGAATCTTTTGACATGAAAGACGGAAATAAATCATCCTCCAAACCACCAATAATCACCGATTTGAATTCCAAACCTTTCGCCGAATGAACCGACATGAGCGTAATGGTGTCAGGGTCGGCATCGCCTTTGTCGGCATCCGTTACGAGAGCGATGTTTTGTAAATAGGTCGAAAGTGTCTTATCGGGCATGATGATTTCGTCCACCACTTCATCATTTTCCACAAATTCGTTTATCGCATCGAGCAACGCCGTCACGTTTTCAAGCCGTCCAATGCCCTCCAAAGTCGTGTCCTGTTTGAGCGTGTCCATGAGCGTAGATTGCTTCACGATGTACGCTGCAATTTCGTAAGCATTTGCCTTTTTGGCTCTATCAATAAAGGCTTGCATCATGCCAACGAAGCCGTGGAGTGCATTTTTTTCACGAGCCGTACCTTCATACAGAGGGAGGGTCGCCCAAAGCGTTTGACCTTTTTCAGCCGCCAAAGCCCCCATTTTTTCCAACGTCGCATCACCGATGCCACGGCGGGGAATGTTGATAATGCGGCGCAAGGCTTCATCATCATTTTGGTTGGTGACAAGGCGCAAATAAGCGATGACATCCTTCACTTCTTTGCGTTGATAAAAGGACATGCCGCCAAAAACCCGATACGTCAAATTGAGTCGCCGTAAGGCTTCTTCAAAGGGGCGAGACTGTGAATTGGTACGATAAAGTATCGCAAAATCTTTGTTATAGAGGTGATAACGGTTTTTTTGCTCCAAAATGATGTCCGCAACCCGTTTGGCTTCCTCTTGATCGCTTTGGGTTTTTAGGACTTTTATTTTTTGTTCAGCCAATTTATCCGTCCAAATAGTCTTTTTTATTTGCTTTCGATTGTGACCAATCACCTCATTTGCCGCCTCCACAATATGATGCGTTGAGCGATAATTTTGCTCCAATTTAAAGGTTTGTAGCCCTTTAAAATCGGTCTGAAAATTCAAAATATTTTCAATTGTTGCCCCACGGAAACCATAGATGGATTGCGCATCGTCACCCACTACGCAAATGTTTTGCGGACTGTTCGGATACACCGTCAATTTTTTAATAATCGAATATTGCAAATAGTTGGTATCTTGAAACTCATCCACCATGAGGTACTTAAAACGCTGCCGATATTTGTCGGCAATGTCAGGATGTTGGTGCAACAAAACGTAAAGTTGAAACAGCAAATCATCAAAATCCATCGCCCCCGCCCGCTTGCAACGCATGGCATATTCCGCATAAATTTTATAAATATACGGACGCTTCGATGTGCGGTCTTGCGACATCAATTCGGCATCTTGCTCATAGCCTTTTGGTGGAATCAAATTGGATTTTGCGGAAGAAATGCGGGTCAAAATAGCATTTTCATTGTACACATCCCTCGTCAAATTCATCTCTTTCACGATGTTCCGAATCAGAGCTTTGGAGTCGTCGGAATCGTAAATGGTAAAGTTGGAATTGTAGCCAATTTTCTCCGCATCCCCCCTCAGTATTCGAGCGAAAATGGAGTGAAAAGTGCCTGCCCAAACCCGTTGTGCCTTTTGCCCCACCACTTTTTCAATCCTATCTTTCATTTCACGAGCCGACTTGTTCGTGAAAGTCAAAGCCAATATTTCCCACGGCGCAACCCCATTTTCAATCATGTGCGCAATGCGATATGTCAAGACACGGGTCTTACCCGAACCTGGCCCTGCGACCACCAAAACAGGCCCAATGATGCTCGTCGCTGCTTGACGCTGTATGTCGTTTAATTCGTTTAGATATGAAGCCATTGAATGTATGTAGCGGCGAATTTATTCGCCGAATGAATAGTATAACACATTGATTATCAATAAATTACAAATGAACACCCCCTCAGTATTTTACCCGATTTCGACGTTCCTTGTTCAATATTCAGTATTCGATATTCCCTTCTAAAAACCAATAGTTCCCTTTTTTACACCCATCAAAGTCTGCCGCATAGCACCCATGCGAATAGCCGTAACCGCCGCTTCAACACCTTTATTGCCGTGCTTTCCACCTGCCCTATCGAGGGCTTGCTGCTCATCGTTGGGAGTCAAAATACCAAAAATGAAGGGACGATTCATGGCAATTGAGAGATTTTGGAGGGCATTGGCAACCGACAAATTGATGTATTCATCGTGCTTTGTTTCGCCTTTTATCACGCAGCCAATGCAAATCACCGCATCTACTGAGGGGTACTTCGATGCCAACATGCGGGCCGCCGACGGCAGTTCAAATGTCCCTGGCACTTGCAGCGTGTGGATGTTTTCTTCCTTTGCGCCGTGCTTTGTGAGCGTTTCCAAACAGCCCTCATACAAGGCGTGCGTGATGTGGGCATTCCAATCAGCGACGACAATGCCGATGGTCAATTCCGAAGCCGAAGGAATGTTGTTTTCGTCGTATTGCGAAAGGTTTTTTAATGCGCTTGCCATGTGTTAGGAACAATTAAAAGTTGAAAATATAGAGTTGACTCTTTACTTATCGGGCAAAATTAGCATATTAAAAAAAAGAAACGTCATTTCTGTGTAGAAATGACGTTTCTTTTTTTAATAAATTTTGAGTACGTTAATAAACCGACTGATAGGTCTTAATGATTAACCACAAATTTCTGAACACCAACTTTATTCCCCAATTGAATTTTCAAAAAATAAATACCCGAAGCAAAATCAGACACATCTAATTGGGTCAA
>JAYTMW010000010.1:0-2521 GCA_043728105.1 Saprospiraceae bacterium
TTGTTTAGTTAGTTATAAAATATGGATGTGGTAACCCAAAATTATAATTTCCTAAGCAACTCTTTTATATTATTATTTCTTTAGTTGACGCACATGCGATAAAGGTCGGGACAAGTTGTGTTGAAAAAAAATGACCTATTTATTTTTTATTCATTACTTAAAATCCATTATTCGGAATGTTTTTGGCATACGGTATTTTCAAGAAATCGAGCGTACCCGGTTTCACACGTAGGTAGAAGCTATATGTGCCTCTGATGGGCTGCCAATCCAAGCCCATTTCCCAACAATGGAGGTCACGGCGGAAGCCAAAATCGGGATAAGTTAATTGTTTATTTATAAAATCATAACCGATGTTTCCAACTCGAATACTCCACTTTTTACTGATGGGAATATTGCCCGAAGTGTAGAGATTGTTTTGAAAAAGAAGGGTGTCTCGCCCATTGCTTTGTCGGTTGTTACTGACGCTGAAAGTGTGCGAAATACGGAAATCTTTCAACAAATCTTCAAAGGATTCTAAGGGTATTTCTTCTTTTTTCTTTTTAAACCCTCTACTCTGATTTTCAATCGGTTTCTTAGTTTTAGTGTCATTTTGACCATCTTTAGTGTCTTTTTTACCCAAAATCAAGTCCTTAATTTGCCCAATGCTGATACTTGTGTTGAGGTTTAAAGTGGCATTCACTAAGTTTAAAAGTTTGCCATTTTGCTTCAAAGCGGAGATTTTCACCCGTCGTCCTTCCTTATCCACACCATAAGGGTCGAACAGGGCTTGCACGCTAAGAGTCGTCAAACCATCGAAGAAATTTGTTCCCGTTCCCATCGAAATTTCGCTCCAACGGAAAGAATCTGCGACCATATTGTAACTACCACCAATGGAAACATTCTCCAAAAGTTTGGTTTTTTTGAAGGTAGAATCTCGCTTATTAAACGTTTTTATTTCAAAAAGATTGGTCAAATTATAAGTCAAAGCCGCTTGTTCACCACCCGTTGGCGGTGCGCCAAAAATGGCATTTTCGTACCTGTTATAAATCTGTTTGAACTGTGGGCTTCGATAATCCGTTTGGAGACTATCACCCTCATAACGCCTGTAATTGGGTGAATAATTGAAACCAATGCTCGGAGTCATGGTGTGTCGAATGCCCCGCAAAGCCCCTTTTTTGAACTGCATCGTACCAAAAACACGGGTCGAAAGGCTCGCCCCGATGCTGAATTGATTGACCCGTTTGAAGCCACCTAAAAAATTGGTATCTATTTTTCCGAATTGAAGTGTATCTAAACGCGTTGTAAAATCATTTGAATCTCTTGGATTCCGCAAAGTGTCTATGCGGGTTCGCAAAAAACTTTTATTAAATGTCTTTTCAACCTCTTGAGTTAACCAATCTTCACGATAATTAATAGAAGGCGAAAGATTGAAATATTTAAACAAATTGAAGGTAATATTTGTGCTGGCTTCGTGTTTGATACCGAAGCTCATATTCTCAAACATTTTAGCTGTAAATTGAAGCGAATCTTTGGTCTTAATGCTATTTTGGAGACTCGAACGATATTGTAAGGCAATTTTCTCGTACCATTTTTCCTCTCCAACTCTCTTTTTAAGTTTCAAAGGAAAAATGGTTTGCATTTGGAAATCTAAGTTTGGTAGCTGCATAGTTACCTCACGGGTCGCTATGTTTTGAGAATGTTGAAAACTACCCGATAAAGAATAAGGTTTGCCCGGAAACGTTTTTGAAAAGCTGACACTTGACGAAAATTGACTCGTCGTGGCATTCCTAAAATCGTTGTTAACGGTACTGTTATATCCGTTACCATAACTCTGACGAGAGGACGTTTTACTGGAAGTACCTGACATATTCACGTTGGCACTGAAATTAAAAGTTGGATGTGCTTTTGAGTCTTGCTGATGACTCCAACGAATGTTCCAAGAAGGTTGGCCTACGTTTTCAGCATCAATCTCAATAAGGCGATTATCAAAGCCAAGCTCTAAAGAACCACTTGACTTATAAAGCCGATTGTAGCGACCGTTTACCCGTACACCCCATGTACCTTTCACATATATATCACCTTGAACAGTAACATCATAATTATCATTGATGGGAAAATACCAACCCAAATTGCGTAAACCAAAACCCCACACATCATTATATTCATAGTCACGGGGAAAAATCAAACCCGTTTTTTTGCCTTGCGACAACGGAAAGGCCGCAAAAGGCAACCACAAAGGCGTAGGCACATCGCCAATAATCAAGCGAGACGGCCCGACAACGATTAATTTATTCGGAATTACTTTTTGTTTAGAACTCAAAATGCCAAAGTGCGGATGTTCGGAACTACACGTTGTAAAAATGGCATTGGTACTGTATGCTACATCACTTTTTTTGGTCGAATCTTCTGAACCACCGACGAATTTTGATTTGCCACCATGCACAAAAGCATCGTTGTATTTTGTCGTCACATCGTATGCAACGCCTTTTTTGGTCTTAAAGTTGTAGCCTAATTTCTTCATGGAGAGCTTTTGCGTGCCGTC
>JAYTMW010000011.1:0-9869 GCA_043728105.1 Saprospiraceae bacterium
TTTCAAAATATAATTTCGACAAATTCGTATTTTATGAATTATTGCTTTTTAAATTTAGCTGATTTGTTTTATCAATCTTTACAAACTTAGTAACACCTATATTTTGATATTGTTGCTGAAAATGTAAAAGTGGCGATTTGAGACGAAAAAAAGACACCCCCTCAGTATTTTTAGCTTAAATAGTTACATGAAAATAAACGCAGTTTAATTGATTACAATCAATTATTGTAATTAGGGATGAAACAAAAAATAATGTACCCAAGTTAGCGATTATATTTTCTTTAATCAAGACAAATTTCTTGAAATCTAATGGATTAAATGAAAGGAATTTAACGCAGAGTGAAGGAAATAGAATCGTTAAATTGGTTAGATTATTTTTTGTTCTATCGCTTACTTATCCTGTGAGACAATTCACTCGACATAGGTCGCTTCGCTCCCTCGTCGCCAGAAGGACTTTATGGATGCACATCATTTTTTGCGCTTTGGCGCAAAAAATGATGTGCATCCGAAAAAGTTCCCTTGCGACGAGGGAGCGAAGCGACCAATGTCGTCTCACATACACGTTTGGCTAAGTAATTACGATAAATCAAAAGTAAAAATTACACTTTGATTGACAAAATATTAATCATCTATTTTTTCTCAAAAACAATATTTAATTTTTAATTATCGGATAAAATCGTAATTTATAGCGTATTTAATGAGCAATTTTCGCTATTAAAATTATTTTATGTATAGAGGGGCGAAATCCAATGGGTTTTAACCCATTGCTGATAAAATATTGACACAATGGGTTAAAACCCATTGGATTTAAGCACTTCATATTTTAAATAACTTTAATAGCGAGAATTGCTGGTATTTAATCTTATTTTTAAACAAAAAAATACCGAGTTGCCCACGAAAGGCCCCTCAGTATTTTGAGTGTTTGGCGAAAAAATCCACTATAAATTATCCATTAATTTTCGTCCATTCGCACAATTTTAGGTTGAAAAGAGCCAATAACATCCACCAACGCTTTTTGAGATTGCATCACAAGATCAATGTCTTTATAAGCGTGGGGTGCTTCGTCGAGGCTGCCGCCGATGAGTGTCACGCCATGTTTTTCGAGCATTTCCTTCATGGCGTGGTGCGTGACGCTTTCTTTGGCACGGCGACGGCTCATTTTTCGACCTGCCCCGTGTGCCGCTGAATTGATGCCTGTGACCTCACCTTTGCCTCTCACGATGTAGCCCGTGGCCGTCATGCTGCCAGGGATGATGCCCATCACGCCCTTATCGGCTGGGGTTGCGCCTTTGCGATGCACGATGACCTCTCGACCATCCAATTGTTCTTTCCAAGCGAAGTTATGGTGGTTCTCGATGCGTGTAATCACTTGATTGTCGATGGATTTGGCGATATTCCGATGAATAGTGTCGTGACACGCTGCGGCATAATCACCCGCTAAATTCATTGCCAACCAATACTCCATGCCTTCTTGTTCGTCCAGATTGAGCCATGCTAAGTTCGTGGCTTCTCTTGGCAGCAAGCGTTTTTTTATGGCCACTTGCGTATAATGATTGGCGATGGTTGCGCCCAGACCACGACTGCCTGAGTGCGACAAAAGACCAATATATTGCCCCGCTTTCACGCCCAACTCGGCATCATCGTTTGGAAAATCCACGATGCCAAACTCAACAAAATGGTTGCCGCTGCCCGACGTGCCTAATTGCTTAGCTGCTTTGTTTTGCAGGTCACGCAAAAGGGGCAACTCACGGAACAATGGGCTATCAATCACTTCATGCTCGTAGGCACGACCAAAGGCACCGCCTGTGCCAAAAATCGTGTTTTCACGAATGGCCTTTTCGAGCATTTTGCTGCGCTTATTGAACTCCGAGGCATCAATCGGAAACACCGATAGACACATCCGACACCCGATGTCAACGCCCACGCCGTAAGGAATGACTGCTCCCTCGGTAGCCAACACGCCGCCTATGGGTAGCCCGTAACCCGCATGAGCATCAGGCATCAGTGAGCCCGCCACGGTGATGGGCAACCGCATGGCCGTTTTCATTTGCGCAAAGGCCTCTTTTTCGATGTTTTCTGCACCGAAAGTATTGAAAATCAATGGATTAGCCAATAATTCATGTTGCTCACGTTTGAGTTCGGGCTTGGGTTTTATTTTTTCCGCTATTTTGCCGAACAGTTCATCGTTGTAATATTTCTCAGGCTCGGTGGCGAGGCCCCTCAGTATTTTTTCGATTTCTTCAAACGTTTGATGCTTATAATGTTTCTCCATGACGCTCATGGTCATGCTGATTGCTGGATTTTGTGGGAAACCTAAATCAGAAAGCTGCTTTGGTTTCAATTTTAATTTAGCCATTATTGATGTTTTTGAACTACGAATTTTTCAATTTACGAATTTACGAATTTTGGTTTTATCTAAAATTCGTAAATTCGTAAATTCGAGAAATTCGTAGCCCTAATTTGAAATTTAAAAATAGAAAAAGCCCCGCATAGTACAATGACTTGCGAGGCTTTTTTCCTCAAAAACGGTGCATGAGGAGTCCTTATCGCAAATATTGCAATCGGTTAAGATTTTTTGATATTGTTACAAGGACACGCATGACTACTCAGTTTTTAATTAAATTAATATAATGGAATTCCAAAAACTTTTAGCCTTAACCGCCAAGCGTTGTTTTTAGTTCCATGAATTGTTTTTTTGTTGAAAATATGTGGCGTGAAAAGGGTAAAATACTGAGGGGTGTCTTATCCATTTTCTCTATAAACCCGAATCAATAAATTAGAAATATTACCGTTGTATGGGGAAAGTGCCTTGTGAATACAGGTAGCAAAATTGTCAAAATCATCATTTTTGGTACAGACAATTATACCTGAATGGGTAGAATTTACACGATGCAAACGCATAAAATCTTTGCGATTTATGGTCAAAATGGCTCTATTTTCTAATACAGCATAAGCCAATACATCTTCATCGGGGATTCTTAAATTTGATTTACCCACGTCATGGGTTGTCCATATATCTTAGCCTATACTTCGTAAAACCTGTACAGTTTCAAGCGGGAAGTTTTCGTTTGCGTATAATTTTAACATATTTAATCTTCGTTGTTTTCCGCAATTTCTGCATCAATTTCTGCTTTATTGGCATCATAATAGGCCCAAGCGTTGGCTAAATCTTGCGCCCTTAGAGTTGGGAAGTTGATTAATAATTTTTCTTTTCCAACACCCATCAGAAAATATTCTACAATAGACCAAACAGGTATTCTGGTTCGGATTATGCAAGCACTGCCACCGCATACATGAGGCGTTTTTTCGATGCCAGGGAAATCAACGGCAATTTTTTGGGATGCCATTTGCACTAATTGTGCTATTTCGCTATTTGACATTTTGGGTAAAAATGCTTTTACTTCTTCTAATGCTGTCATTGTTTTTAAGTTTTATGAATTACAGATATAATCCGTTTTGACGAAAAAGGTTGATTTGTTTGCCTTTTTTAGCAAAATACTGAGGAGGTGTCTTTATTTTAATCCTTTGATTCACGCAACATTTTTTTAATTTCTTTATCAAAATCACTTTCAAATAGTTGGTCTAATACCTCTTTTGCCTACTTTTTGAACTTGTGCAATTTTTGCACAAGTTGCTTTATCGTCTAACTCGGCACATTCGAAGATGTTTTTTAAGTGTTTTGTAATGACACTTCTATCTACACCAAACAACTCAGCTATCTTTTTTTGACTGAGCCAAAACGTTTCGTTTTCAAAAAAGACTTCAATTTTTACTTTGCCCTCAGCGGTGGTGTAAAGCGAAATATCGTTGAATTGCGGTGGGTTTTCCATGTTTGTTGGATATAAATTTTTGTCACATACGATGCGCATCAATGACAGTCAATCCCGAAATGCGCTTGAAGTCATCATAATTGCGTGAAACGAGCGTTAAATTATGCACCAATGCAGTAGCTGCAATGATGGCATCGGGCAATTTTATTTTATATTGGCGGCGAAGCAGTATCGTTCTATCCACTACCTCGGATGATACGCCTAATAAGATAGAGACACTAACAAAATCTTCGGTTAATGTCATTGCTGTTTCTGTTCCGTTGAAGCCGAGTAACTCAATTTTGGTGATAATGGATATTATGGGTATTGCGTTGACAACAGTATTCATGTATGCTTTACCCATTGGTGGCAATCTGCCTTCCAAAAAATCAATCACAGCGTTTGTATCTAATAGGTGCGTTCCCATTCTTGACGACTTTCGTTTAGTTGTTGTTGAAATGAGGCAGCATCGGCAGCGTCTAACTTTCCGCCAAAACGGTCAGCCAAACTTTGGGGCTTGGTTGCCTTCGGTATTTTGGTCTGTTTCAATATTTTGAGGATATTGAGTTCTTCCAATTCTTTAAGTAAAGTAATAGCACGGTGGTGCGTCAATTCTATCAGTATGGTTTCCATATCTCTATTTTTTGTTTTACAAATATAGTGTGTTTAGACTAAAAACGCTGCTTTTGATGTGTTTTTTGTTCAAAATATTGAGTGCAGAAATCCCGAGTGTCTTTGGTACTGAGGGGTCTCACTGCTTGGGCATACCCTATTTGCGGTATTTTATGTCGAATTATTGTTTTTAATTATAAACTATCAATGTATTTTTTTTTTTTGTATTTGTAATCATTTTTTCTTCATCTTTTAAATTTTTTGACTTATGAAAAAATTAGTTAATCTTTTTCTCACAATTGTTCTTTTATTAGCGTTGGGGTCTTGTACTAAAGAGAATTCTTTTCAAAATTTTTTTAATAATTCTACTAATACTTCCTTTGCCCCACTCAATAATTCTGGCTGTGGTGATGCAGTTGTGACTGTTGAGGTATTCAGGCATTATGTAGCTAGCATTGATCCTAATATGGTAAGAGTAAGAATTACTTATGACGCTGGTTCTTCGTTATCTGGACCTGTAACTATACGTAAAAATAGTTATTTTGCGCCTGGCACATTGATAACAACAGGCAGTTTATCACAAAATTCTAACGGGACATATTATGTTGAATTTTTCTTGAATAGCGGGAATACTTATTATTCTTTGTTCTATTCAGATAATAGTTCTAATACTATACCTGGATGTTTAATAACGAAAAAAATTATTATTCCTCCCCTTTATGCGATACCTGTTTGTACTACTTGTGAGCCTATGTAAGTAATAAAATTTTTGATTAAACAAAAAACCCGCAAGCCATAACAGCCTGCGGGTTTTGTATTTATAACCTATTGAAAATCAATTACTTAGCAATCGTAAACTGTTTGGTTTTAACACCATCAGCCGTTAAGATTTGCATCAAGTAAGTACCATTTGATAAGTGACTTACATTGAGTTCAGTACGTTCTTTTTTCGTTACACCATATTGTTTATCTAAAACAGTTTGTCCATTGATGTTGACAATACGAACAATTACATCCGTTGATTTTTCTAAATCAAAATCAAGCGTCACAAAATTTTGAGTAGGATTTGGGTAGATTTCCATTTTGTTAGCATCACTCAAAATATCATTTGTATTGACACGGAATGGAACGACTGTTAAGCGAACAACGGGAACGTCTTGAGTTCCGAAAACATCAATTAAGTAGTCTTGTGGTGTGTAACTAACAACATTCCTTAATACAGGTCTTCTAAATGCAAAACCTCCCATGACAGTTGTTCTTCTTGGTTTTCCAGCAAGTGCTGTAGCTAACTCCATTGCTCCATAGTCAATTGTATTATCATACCATGGACTAATCACCTGCTCAGATGAAGTGCTGGGTAAATATTCAATCACAGCTAAATAAGCCGTATTATCTTCAAGGTAAGCATTTTTATTTGATGTACTAAGTGAGGACTGCAATGGTATTCTCAAAAAATCATCGGAAGTAGCTGTATTAGGTATAGTCAACTCGCCATCAGCAATGACTTCTATATCTTTTTCTCTTACTACCAAGGAGTCGACAAGTGGTTGTTTCCATTTTAATAAGAAGGCCGATATTTTTTTGCCAACCAATGCTTCAGTATTAGCAATTGAGGTTATGATACTTGTAGCAGTGGATGATTTACCTTTAGGAATAAAAAAATAGTTTCCAAACCTATAATTTTTTGCTTGATTTGTAGGCCACAAAGCAGGGTTTAATCCTCTACTTATGACTCCACCAAAAATATCTTTCTGGAAGGTAGAATCATTTGTAAAGAATAGGCTGGCAGCTGTATCATTAAAACGATATTGATCAGAGCTATCGCCAAATACTTTATAAGTTGCTCTGTAAACTCCGTTACTTTGATTTGGTACATTAAACGCCTTGGTAAAAGGTACATTTTGAGCCAAACTATCAGGTTTTAGTAAGCCATAATTAAGTGTATCGGAGTATAGTTCTACATTTGAAGTGGCGTTACGGACTTTGACACTCAGTTTTACATTAGTTTGAGTCTTATTACCTTGATTTGAAATATCACTCAAAAATTGCAATGGTTCAATTTGATTTCTGGGTGTTGCATAATTAGGAGCAACAGCAAAGAAATCTCTGTTTACTTGCAAATCATTATCATAACTTACAAGAGCTATATCATCTAATATCCAGTAATATTCGGTACCTACGAATAAGAATTTTATTTTAAAATTTTTAGTACCCTTGCTATTCTGTAACTTAATTTTTACTTGATCGTCCCTAAAACTTTTCCATCCAGCTTCTAATGGAAAATCACTGTGGTTTACACCACTTAATGCAAACTTCCTGTAATGGCTTACGCTTGAAGTATCTTTCCATGTGGTACCTCCGTCCTCGCTCCACGTGTAGTACACGTCTGCATTTAATTTATAAAAATAACTGGAGAACAATAATGTTAAGTTGTTTTTGCCATCTACATCGATAGAAGGAGAGGTAATTTGACCATATAGATTGCCATCGACTTTTAATGAATCTGCCACATATTCAGCATCGAAAATAACTAATCCATTCCCAGCCGTTGCTGCCAAAGAACTATCAGTGGGGACAGTATTTGGCGATTTTACCAATCTTTTGCCATTAGAATTCCATATCCATTTTGTCTTTGAATCTTGAAAAAAATTGCCGTCAACAATTGTGCCACCACTTGTAGTCCATCCATTTAAACCACCATTAAATTGCGCAATTCTTCTTGATAAAGAATCAGTAGGCCAAACCACCGTCTGCCCAATCAAAAAGTTAAAGGAAAAAAGGAAAAACCCAGCAAATAAGTAAGTAAAATTTTTTCGCATAATCAGTAAAATTTTTAGTTAGAAAAAGAAAAAATTAATGATAAAAACCTCAGAAAGTTGTAAAAATACTGAGGGGGTCTAAATTAAAACACCGTGGGCAAAGTAAAGCAATATTTTATGGATATTTTGTTAATTAAATCAAAACACAAACGAATCTACATAAAATACCAACGCTTTAATTGATGGTATGGTTTTCTCCGAATGAGACTTTAACAAAAAGAGGTGAAAAGGATTGCTCCCTTTCACCTCGTATTTATTGAAAGCAAAATTATTCGATTACTTAGCCACATTAAACACTTTTGTCCGCCAGCCATCATTACCCACTATTTTAGCAAAGTAGAAACCATTATCCAATTCGCTGATATTGATTTGTTGAACCCCGTTTTGTACGTTTTTCAACTTCACCGTTTTTAAAACACGGCCCATCACATCATTGATTGAAACAGACACATCTTCGCTTAACTTTTCTAATTTGAAATCAATATTTAAGATGCCATCATTTATTGGATTCGGAAACACATTTACTGAGTTTTCTGCCCAGACAGGGAAGTTCTTATCAAGTGATGTGGTAAAACCTTGCATGTACATACGGACTATATTTTTTATGCCGCCCCATCCGCCATTATAAAATACCAAACGCTTGGCTGCATCATCGTACGCCACCACAATATCAGTTCGCACAAGACCATGTCTAAAATTTCCTGCGCTGGTAAACTGAGGTCTCCTGCCCGTCCCTGCGGTTGAACCATCATAGCGTAACATTAAGATATAAGCATCTGTATCTTTTAGGGATGCAGGAGTGTTGAATTCTACGAATAACAATGAGTCGGGCTTCTCAGTGCCTTTTATTTTGTAAATTCCAAGGCCTACCTCAGTGTTATTCAAATCATCGTAAGACAATGTGCCATTATTGTTTTTATCTCTTATTGCGCTGGTGTAAGGATACAAGGCCAAAATGAATTCATCATTTTTGGGAAAATCGGCTGGATTATGTATCGCAAAAGCGGCGTGGGTAGCTTTATCGGGGTTAATTCCTGTATAATAGATGTGACCTACATCTATTTTCAAGCCACCATTAACAAACGACGCAGAGTCTAAGGTTACCCAATTATCCACTACACCTTTGTCTTGGGCGAACATATGATTTGTAATCCTGAATGAATCAATCAAACTATCAACGGATAAGCTATTGGTGTAAGTAATTTTGTATAAACCAATTTTTGAAGGCCTATATGAAGAATCCGAGATAATTAAGTCCGATGTATTGGCTCTAAGGGTATCGGCGCCACCCTTGATAATGACTTTTTTTCCGTCAGGTTCGGTTATTGTAGCGGTGAAAAAAGGTTTCAATTTGAAGGCCGTAGTTGTATCTGCGTTAGCGATATTAATTCCGATAACCCCCTCAGTATTTAAAGCTTCTTTAAGCGGGACAGAGAAGTTCAGACTCGTTACTGGGGAAAATAAATTAGATCGGCGAAGCGTGATATTTACAGTTGTTCCACCATCTATCGCTGTTCTTAGGGCTTCACCAGTCTCTCTACTGACTGATATTACGGGGATGTTAACAGAGTCCGCTTGTGGTCGGGTTGCGCCAAGTCCAATGGGTGCGAGATTAGGAACGTTGTTGTAAATGATAACAGCTTTAGCACCCCCTTTCCAAGCGTTGTATGCTTTGATTGAAAAACCACAAGTACCTCTTCTAATCAGTACCACTTTGTCTTTGATAACAAGACCTGATTTGAGTGTTAAATTACAACTGTGTTGAGAAACAGAATCCACAGTAGAGTTGTCTCGCATCACAACAACATCACCTGTAATGACTTGTCCAAAACTCATAATACCTCCCCAACTGTTGGCCGAAGCTACGCCAGTGGGTTGTGTGCTTAGAAAACCGGGCCCGTGTGTGTAAGTAGCAGCAAGTGAAGAAGGAGCATTAACTTTAAATGTTACATTGTCTTGGGCATTTAAATGAGTAAATGTTAAAAATAAAAAAGTTGCGAGTAGATAGTTTGTAAATTTTTTACGCATAATCAATAGATTTTTTTGTTAAATAAAATAAGAGTAGAATTAGTAATAAACTCAGTGAATCAAGGTGGAAATCTTGAAATATAGAGTAGAGAAATCCGCTTGTTGTAGCACAAATGCTATCAAGTATTAAAGGAAAGACTTGTATGATGTTGAAAGCAGAATTAAGATGAGTTATTGTTGGTAATTCAAGACAAATATACAAAATTTGGGTATATTTTTCTTTTAGTTTTTATTTTTACTCAACAGATGTTTTGTTGGCAATTATGTTGTCAAATTCCCGCTGCAATTTACCCCTATCCACCGACACAACCCCCGATGACTCACACACCTGCCCGCCCGCAAGGTTAGACAAAAGCGCAATCGTGTCACTGTCAAACGCTGCCGCCAAACCCAACGCTGCCACACTAATAACTGTGTCACCTGCGCCACTCACATCGGCAATATTTCGGCTTTGAGTAAGGTGGATTTTGGCCGTTACCCCCTCAGTATTTTCCTCCAAAAACAAGCCTTTTTCGGATAGCGTAATCATTGTAAATTGATGAGAAAGTTGAGTGCGAAGATAATCTGCGGCGTGTTGCAGCGACTCTAAATTTGGGCTGAT
>JAYTMW010000012.1:0-1736 GCA_043728105.1 Saprospiraceae bacterium
ACTACAAGATGTTTCATGGCTTCCGATGCTTCCAGCGTTGGTATAATTGTCGCAAGTCAGATAAGAATTGAAATGTAAAGAGAAATAACGTCCACCACCTTCTTGAACCGAGCCATTAACACCAGTTCTATATTTAAAACTATTTACGTTGATGAAATCAAATTGAATCATCACGTTTTTATCCGTCGTGCTGATGCCGTTATAGACAACCTCTGGGCCAGTTGCTTTCAAAGTATAGCCATTTGTTCCAGCTGAAAGCGTTAAAGAAGTTGGATTTAAGGTATTATAAGTCGCATAATCTCTTGCTTCCACGTACTCTTGAATGCCTGTACCTTCGCCTGCGCCATCAATGTCAATGGCAGTGAAAGCTGGACAAGCAATTGTATCTCTGTTAGTTCCTGCCACTTTAAAATAAATAAGCCAATCCACATAACCACCCTCTGCCGAGTTTGTTGGAATATGAGGTTGCCATGCGTAATCGTATCCCAAATCAGCCCTATCAAACACCGCAATATAAGCGTTGTTGATGGCTTCCACTTTTATAAAAACATCAATATTAGGTGCGGCACTTGGAAACTTATAAATGGCTCCTTGTTGTTTGTCTGTGCCCGAAACCAATACCGAATTTTGCATGTTAAAATATTGCGTGCAAAAGGATTGGCTCGTTGCGAAATGACTTTGCACGAGTAAAAAAAAGAAGAAAATAAAACGAAAATCGGGTAAAATAATTTGCATAGTTCGTATCATTATTAAATTTAGGTTCTCTCTTGGCATTGCTGTAATTTTTGTGTTATGGCTCATGTTTGTGGATTAATAGTTTAATTTGAAACACTTTATAAAAAAAATGATTGCATAAGTAAATGATAGTCAACCATTTAGATAAACATTGCATTTTCGGATTAAAAAGAATATTTATTCATTAAGAACAAAGGGGATAAATCAAAAAAATAAATCATAAATAAACGCACAATCCATTGATTATAAACAAGTTATGATTGCACATAATTCTTAATTTCTCTTTTTCAACTTCAAAAGGCGGGAGGATTCAATCAGCATTCAAAATACTATAAGATTAAAGGCAAAACTTATGCCTAATATAGAAGTTTCGTGGTAGTCGAAAATCATATAAACGAATAGATTAATCTATTTTCAGCCCTCATTTTCAGCGTTTTTTATAAAAAAACAGTAAAAATACTGAGGGGGCCCTTCGCCAAATTTCAAAAGATAATTTGGCAGATGAACGGACCAAATTACCTCTTCGTTTTTTCTAAAAAATAATTATCTAATTTGGAAAAATATAATACGAAATCCGTTTTGAATGCTTTTTTATTGGGCATGTCATCCCGATAAATCGAGATTCGACAGGTTCGGTTAAAACCCTAAGTTACATAAAAATACCCCTCAACGTTTTACAGTTGAGGGGTAACATTTATACCCAATGAAAGAGAGAATTATTTTCCGCCTGAGTTGGCTTTGCGGCGAATTTCTTCAAACTTTTGACAGTTTTCTAAACAATCACCTTTGTCGTCAATGACATATTTGTTTTGCTTATCATCGAACATCTCGATTTTTTCATCGAGTATATTCACCGTTTTGAAGAAGCAAGGAACAACCTTTGCATTGAACTTATTTATCATACCCCAACTTTGCTTATCTTTTAATTTCACGACGCAGTTACCTTTTTTATAGGTTTTAACGTCCGCATATTCAAAAGGAATCTGAATTTTACCACGCTT
>JAYTMW010000013.1:0-2231 GCA_043728105.1 Saprospiraceae bacterium
GCGCCAACAATAACTATAAATACACCGACTTCCGTAACAGTTGATACAGGGAGAGGTGCTTGGTTTGCGAGTTGTAGTAATTCTTTTGACGGCAAAGAGAAATTATTTAGATTCACCCCAACTACTACCCAAAACTATGCTTTTAATATCCTTGGTAGTAATCCTATTTTAGGTTTTTTATACAAAAAAGCGTCAGATGGTTGTACCGAAACGGGGTGGACTTGTATATCAACAAATCAGTTAAATACATCCGCTGACTTCGGCCCTTTGACAGCCAACGAAGATTATCTTATTAGAATAGATAGAGTCAACACTTCGATTGCACCATATAATGTGCCGACAACGCTCTCATTTTCAATAACGAATTGCGCTAAACCTACTAATTTTTTAGTTTCAAATATTACTCAAAATGCCGCAACTGTATCGTGGGCTAATGGCAGTCCAACGTCAATTTCTGATATTTTTGTGGGTATAGGCAACGTTTTCCCAACGAGTACAACCGCCGCAACTTATTCTGGCGTAACGACAAATCCGTTTACAGTTACGGGATTGACACCTTTGACAAGCTATTCAATAGCGATTCGTTCTGTTTGTGCAGATGGCTTAAAAGGTGCATGGGCAAGCGCAGGGCAATTTATTTCAAGTCCCGATTGTGCAGCTGCAACACCACTCACTTGTGGAAATAGCTACTCGGCAGGGTTCGTCAGAAGTCAATTCGGCGGAGCGTGGAGTACAACAACGTGTGGCGGTTCTGGCAGTGGCGCAGAAAAATTCTATTCATTTACGCCTACTACTTCGGGTAACTATACCCTCAATATTACGGGTGCAACAGGTACTAATTATGTAAATTATTTCTTTAAAGCATCTTCATTAGGTTGTGTATCAACAAATTGGAGCTGCATTGGTCGGTTTAATACCACAATAACTCAAACATTCGGACCGCTTCAAGCAGGCGTGAATTACTATATTTTGTTGGACAGTGACTATTTTACAAGTGGCACATCGGGTACAAAATTTCAGACATTCAATATCTCCTGTGCCCCAACTTGCGTTGCGCCCAATATCACTAACCAAACCACTGCCCTAACCCAAAACGTAGGCGAAACTGCCACGTTTAGCGTCACTACAACGGGTTCTAACCTCACTTATCGTTGGTATAAAACAACAAATCCGACGGCAACGCTTGGCACAACCGCCACTTTTTCTATCCCCTCAGTATCTTTGACCGATGCTGGTAGTTATCAATGTGAGATTATCAATGCCTGTGGTTCGGTTCTAAGTGCAACGGCTAATTTAACGGTTAATCCACTTTGCACACCACCTCCCGCCCCTTACGTAGGCACACCTTTCGCATTTGCGGGCTGCGGCAATGTAGGCGCAAAGGCACAACACCGTGATGCGAGTTTTGCCCCCATTCCTAATTTAACTTTTGAATGGTACGAATATGATGCGACGAGACCAGATAACAGAGGTGCTTTGATACAAACACAAACCACAACCGTGGCTGAACCGATTAGTGTGTATCTTTGGAATCCTACGCCAACGTTAACGGTTCAAGTTAAAAAGGTATTGGTTTATGAAAATTTGAATGGTTGTTACTCACCTAAAAGTGAAATTGAATTGACTGTATTTCCAAAACCTGCAAACGATTTAGCCATTACAGGCGCAACAACGGCTTGTGGAAGCATCAATTTGACGGCGGTTCCGTCTTCGCCTTTATTGTCTAATCAACATATCGAATGGTGGAAAAATGGGGCGCATGATGCACTCCCTCAGTTGAGTAACAATGCTAATTTCTCAACTTCTGATGATTTACTAAATTTTGTTTTTGCTTTTAAAACAGATTTTAATACACATATAGCGGGTAATTTGACTTGTTATAGTGATCCTTTATTTGTGGACATTAATATCAATCCAATACCAATTGTTTCTATTACTAATTTGAACAATAATTATTGTAAAAATGCAACACCAATTACGCTTACAGGTCTGCCTATTAATGGCATATTTAAAATTGATGGAATTAATGCTACAACATTAGACCCCTCAGTATTAAGTGTTGGAAATCATGTAGTTACGTATGCGTTTACAGATGCGAATGGTTGTTCTAATTCAGTAAATCAAACGGTAGCAATTGATAATTTAATCACTGTTTCTATTACTAATTTGAACAACAATTATTGTAAAAATGCAACACCAATTACACTTACAGGTTTGCCTATTAATGGCAT
>JAYTMW010000014.1:0-2767 GCA_043728105.1 Saprospiraceae bacterium
ACAATAAACAACGTGTTCCAAATCATGTGAGTTGTAAAACGTTGGGTGTACATAAATTTAAATTGATATGTATAACCATCTGCAATATAACGCTTTACGTAAATAACAACCGTTAAGAGCAAGCCAAACGGCACTGAAAATTCCAATAAATAACGCCCTAAATTTTTATGATTCAAAAAACGAGGAAAGAAGAAAAAGTAATTGAGATAAGCAATCGCCATCATCGAAAAAACGTGAAAAGAGGCATCCACAATCAAGTCGCCCAAATCCCGTTCAACCCCTTTTGGTGATGTACTGATTTGAGAAAAAAAGAAAGAATAATAGACACACCAAAATAAAAGGTGCATAAAAAATATGCGGTGACGCTGGAAAAAAGGCTGCATTTTTTGAATTAAAAATTAAGAATTAAAAATTAAGTAACGAGTAAAAATAACAAGGTCTATTTGAAATTTTTTTTTGAAACACAACTTGTCCCGATCTTCATCGGGATAGGCACATAGGACACATAGATTTATGTGTAATTATTTGATTTTCAATGAGTTATAAAGATTATTTCTGAAAACTATGTGTCCTATGTGCCTATGTGTTTCAAAAAAAATGACCTATTTATTATTTACATACTACTAAGAATTAAGAATTAAAAATTAAGCTCGTGTAAGTTTGACCCCCTCAGTATTTCGACACTTTTCATCAAGCGTTATTAAAAAAAGCCCTGAAAGGGTGAAATATATCAGCATAGGGTGAAGCCCTATGAAAAAAACAAAGCTAAACCCAATTACACCTTATAATACACTACAATCTACAATAACACTTTTTAATTCGATAATAAGGCATATTCAACCGATAAATAAGAATCAGCCATTTTTAACCGAGTTGTCGAATGTATAAGCCCAATTGTATAACTAATTTTTTTGTGTTGTAACATTATTGTTCATTTGTGGTATCAAAATTTTGAATTAGGATGAATGGGATTATTTTGATTTAGTAGGATTTTTAAAACTCTCATATGTGTATTGCAAAATCCTAAAAATCCTACGCATCCTAATTCAAACCTCAGTCACCTGCATCAATTTAACAATAAATTCAATTAAAAAAAAGTAATGAAAAAGCTATTCTTTTTATTAATCCTCATTAACAATTATGCTCTATTAAATGCGTATAATTTACCCCATAATTGTACGGCAAATAAACATGAATTAATTAGAAAAAACGGATCTAAAAATTCAGAAATTGCTCAAACAATTAAAGGTGTCATCATAGACAATACAGACGGTAAAACGCCCATCGAATTTGCCACGGTTGCACTTCAAAACAAGGCGACAAATAAAGTCGTGAACGGCGCAACAACCGACGATAAAGGCATATTTACGATTGAAAATGTGGCAACGGGTAATTATAAAATTGTCATCTCTTTTGTGGGTTTTGCGGACAAAACGCTTGAAAATATCACCATTTCTAAGGGAAAAGACTTGGATTTGGGCATCATTCAATTGTCATCAAGTAGCAAAACGTTGGACGAAGTGACCGTTACGAGTCAAAAATCGTTGATTGAAGAAAAGGTAGATAGAACGATTTACAATGCTGAAAAAGACATCAGTTCTAAGGGCGGCGATGCGGCGGATGTGTTGCGAAAAGTACCTTTATTGAGCGTGGATTTAGAAGGAAATGTATCCATTAGAGGCAGCTCAAATATCAAGGTTTTAATCAACAATAAACCGTCAACAATTATGGCCAGTAGTGTGGCAGATGCACTCAAACAAATACCTGCCGATATGATTAAAACGGTTGAAGTTATTACGTCGCCTTCGTCAAAATATGATGCAGAAGGTGCAACGGGTATTATCAATATTATCACCAAGAAAAATGATTTACAGGGCTATTTTTTAAACGTTGATTTGGGGGTTGGTAATAGAAGTTCGATGTTGGGTTTGCAAGGCAGTATGCGCCAAGGCAAGTTTGGTGCAACGATAGGCGGACACGGGCGTGCCATGTATAATGATGCACAAACGATTCTTGACCAAAGCACAACTTTAAATAACATTACAACCAAAACCAACCAAACATCGGACTCAAAAGATAGACCGCTTCATGGGCGTTATAACATCGGTTTGGACTACGATATTGATAAAAATCAGTCGCTTTCGGGTGGTATTCGCTTCGGTGTTCGCAATTTTGCTCGTGAGCAATTTCAATTGACGCAGCTTTTTCCGAGCAATGCCGCCGCCACGGAACGAAATCGTTTTATTAACAGCCAAGATATTTCTAATTCGATGGATTTAAACGTGGATTATATCCGCATTTATAAACCGCAACAAGAGTTGAGTTTTTCAACACAATATAGCCGCAACAATTTGACGAATAATTTTTTCAGTAATAATTTGAATAGTGTTGGTGCAACTGAAAACAGTTTTAAAAATGTCAATTTGAATTTGAATCAAGAATCCACTTTGCAAATTGATTACACGACCCCCCTCAGTACCAACCAAATTTTGGAGTTTGGCGGCAAGGGTATTCTTCGACAAGTGAACAGTAATTTTGAATATTTAAAGGCGGCAAGTGCCAATGCAGACTATGTGCTTGACCCAAATCGTGCAAAAGGACTCTTAGATTACACCCAAAAAATCGGTGCAGCTTACACGGCTTACACTTTTTCTACAAAAAATAAATACAACATAAAAGCGGGTGTGCGCTACGAATTTACGGAAATTGAGGCCGTGGATGCCACAAATAAGGCATTTAACATCCCTTCTTACGGCGTTTTGGTGCC
>JAYTMW010000015.1:0-2697 GCA_043728105.1 Saprospiraceae bacterium
TTTTTTTTTGCACAATTTATTTCTAAGGATATGATTTTTTTGAATTAATCTAAGTCTTTGGAAGCTATAATTCTCATTAAGTTAGAATATTACTGGTAACTTCGAAAATCTCAATTTTGCTACTAATTCACGTGCTAATAATCAATTCCAATGGGTTTTAACCCATTGTTTTAGTGGCACAACGGGTTAAAACCCGTTGGATTATACCTAAAATGAGATTTCCAAAGTTATCAGAATATTATATGAAAACAGTATTTGAATCAAAAATTACCAAGTTTTTAAGATTTTTTAATTGTTCACCCTCAAAATCCTGAAAATACTGAGGGGGTATATTTAAAAAATTTGATAGCTCAAACCAAATCGAATCAGTCTTGAATTAAATCTGCTGTTACCGCCAATAAATCCTGCGTTGTAATTCACAAAACCGTGCGCATAACCTACGTTAAACCCTATTTTCGAGTATTTTACGTTCATTTGTATTCTTAATCGAGGGTCAGCTGTTATGGTTTTCCGGTTAAAATATGTCGTGTACTCTTTACCATTGACATCGGTTGCGCTGCCCGTTTCAACTCCTTTCACGCATTGATTTAAATCGAACCCGCCCACAATGTCAATGTCTGTCTCATTAAGATTGAATCTTTTTCCGAAATGAAGAAATAGGTTTATAAAATGGTAATTGAGAAAAGTCTGTCCATCGGCTTTTAGTTGAAAATAAGCCGTCCCATCGAAGCCATTTATGCCGTCAATGGTTATCAAACTTCGCAAAACTTCGTAGCCCAAATCAGCCCCAATGACAACACCATTTTTAGTTACTCTTGTCACATCAACCGATATGCCGTAACCGATTCCACTTTTAGAACCATAGGGATTATTGGTGTAACTTCTTTCTTCAAAGTTAGATGTCTTATTATAATTAATTTTAGACGTGCTCTCTACGGATGACCCTGCAAAAGAGAATAAGCCTGAGTTGAAAGATACTTTAAGCTCTGTTTTTTGAGCGAAAAGGGTTGATACGAGGAGGATTGATAGGATTGAGACTAAGGTTCTTTTCATGTTGGGTTGATTTAAGTGAATATTGAATAAAAAACAAGGACAGCAATTTCCGCAAATGAACCACAAATGACACTGATTTAACAGATTAACGCTGATTTTTGCTATTAAAACTGATTTTTAAACTTAAAACAGAAAAAAATCAGTAAAAATCTGTTTAATCAGTGTCATCTGTGGTTCATTTTTTCAAATGCCGAATTGCTGGAGCGTTTATTTTGTCTTTGCACTTATTTATTTTTACTCTTTTAGCTTGTTATTTTGTTTCATTCCTAATATTTCAAAAAAAAACGACCCCCTCAGTATTTTCGCTCTTTTTCTAAAAATGAAAAGACAATCCCATGCCATTACCCGTCAAAAGTAGCTTGATTTTATCATTATGACTTGATTGAATAAAGTAATTTGCTAAGTCGAAAACGAAGAGAAAAGCACCGTTGACGATGATGGCTTGACCAAATCCTTTTATCTGTTCAGGGTTTTTGAGCGTGGATTTGCTTCGCTCAATCACGTAAGCACCCGCTGCCATGTAGCCTACATCTAAACCTGCATTGAAGATGAATATTTTTTGTATTTTGTAATGCTCATTAATGCTGCCGAATAGGTCGAAAGCGGCGGGATTGCTTTTCATGGCTGCCAAATAACCGAATCCTGCAATGGTCAAATTTACGGCATTCCAACCAATGTTCATTTGATGATAGCCCTTAGTGACCCCCTCTGTATTTCCAAGTAAAATGCCGCTTACCGCCATATTACCCAAAGCCCAACCGCCCAAAATCATCATATCGGTTTTTGAATCTTTAATGCGTTTGGTGTTAAAGGCTTGCAAATCAAGGTTTTGTGCATAGATAAAAATAGTATTTATCATAAACAACGCTGTGAAGTAGGATTTCAATGGTTTCATGATGTAGTGGCAGATTCATCCGCCAGTGCGTTTAGGTGTGATTAAAAACTGTTGTTATTTTATTGAAATAACTTGAGCGGTGTCTGCCAAATAATTCGATTCAAGAATCTTATTAGTAATTTTAGTAAACCAAATTTTCTGCTTAGATTTCAATAGACCGTTCTTTGTTTCAGCATCATATTTTTGTTGCAACAAATCACAATCCGCATCGGTTAAGTTAAAAATAGAGTCAATTTGTGTTCTAAATTCAGCTTTGGAGAAAGAAAAATTATTGCAGCGTTGTCTAAAAAGTCTGATATGAATTTCGGCGATGTCAAAATGAATTTGCTCATGGCTTAAAAGTGCAGCATCATCAAATTTTAGCCATGAATTTTCGGTATCAAAAAGAACTTTAGACGAAATTTTCAATTGCTTTTTCTCATACTTACACGTGTAGCTAAACTCACAATCGGTGTTGCCTGCATGGGCTTCCCCGCTCCGATAAACACCTTTAAAATCTTTGTAAGTAAGTCTTCTGTTTTTCTCCCACAAAACATATTTTGAAGGAATTATTAAACCTGTAAGTGCTATTAAGAGCAACCACTTTGATAAATACATATTTTTAAGAATGAATTATAAATGATAAATCAAATCAATCGCAAATAAAGAGCGGACGGTTGAAATCGCCCTTAGTTTAAGGTTATTTCAATCGTCCGATTGATATTTTTGTTAATAACCCACTGCATCGTCGTCACCTCTATCATCCGCTA
>JAYTMW010000016.1:0-10510 GCA_043728105.1 Saprospiraceae bacterium
ATTCATTTAATGATGAATTATGAATGATAAATTTTGAATAAATCATTGATAATCAATTAGTTACATTTATTTTTATTTTAGGAAAATTTAATATTTTACTAAAATTATGGATGTTTCGGCGGATAAAATCGACCTGTGCGATTAAAAACATCTATCATCTTGAAACCACCGATTTTAATCGGTGGGTAAAAATAGGCTCGACCGCCATCTATCTTCTTTTCAAAAACATCACATCATGCACTCTTAGATGTGATGTTTTTAAAAAGAAGATAGATGTGTTTCGTGGTAATTCCTTACCCACCGATTAAAATCGGTGGTTTCAAGATGATAGATGTTTTTAATAACGCAGATCGGTTAAAACCGCCGCTACATTTCCTTCTCACGCAGTCGCACCAATGCAATGAGCCACAAAATAATGGGCAATATGTAACTGAAAAAAGTGGTAAAAATTTGGTTGATATTTTGTGGCAAATCCACATCTTCGCCTGTGCTTTTAATGCTTATACTGTTCCAAAATAAATGGGTATTTGTATCATTTTGGAAAAAAAATGATGTAACATTGCTATTCAAAAATTGCAATAAAAAAAATGTTCCTGCAAAAATAAACATCGTTTTCACCAAAGCTGTTTTGTTGAAATAGACCGCACCAACTGCCATGATGCCTGTTAAAACCCAAAAATAGATATATGCTTGGCTTATTATACCTTTTGTATCACCCCAAAACGGCATCACAAATGCGGAGTCATATAAAATTTTATAGTTCTCCAAATGAGGATTCAAATGAGTCCGAAAATATGACATGTACGTCATATCCATAACCCTAAAAAAGAGGCAAAAAGCTGTGAGAAAAACGTTTGTTAAAACCACTACGCTCAACCATTTTTCAAGATGCGAAGCGGGCAAAGTCAAGAAACCATATCCTTCTGTTTTGTCCGAAAAATGATTGAAACCGACTGAAACCCAATAAATGCCACCAAGCATTAAACCAAGCAAAAAGGATTGCGGTTGTGCCATGCGCCAACCTTCGCTCATATCGCCGTTGAGGTGATATGTCAACCACGAAAGCAAGGCGACCAAAACAAAAGAGCCAACAAGGTTCAACGATTTTTCAAAAATCAACTTTTTGAAAACCAAACCAAACCGTTTTATATCGAAAGTATCGTTCATTTTTTTTACTTGTTTCAGTGTTGAAAAATCATTTTTATAATGTTAGGATGGGCGACAACGGCATTGAATAAATGTTCTAAATTCACTTTGCTGTCTTCGTTTTTGGTGTTTGCTTTCACGATGGTTGAGCCATTGAGTGAAGTTTCACGGTATAAAATCGTCTCCGCCATCGGCTCGTTTTGGATGGTTTTGAAGACCAAACGTTCTGAAATGTCGCTAATGGAGGCGTTTAACAATATTTCTCCGTTCTCAACAATCACGACATCATCTATCAAATTATCCAAATCACGGACTTGATGCGTGGAAATAAGAAACAATCTTTCGTCGGTGAGGGACGATGCAATGAGTTTTCGGAACTGGCTTTTCGACGGAATATCCAAGCCATTTGTGGGTTCATCCATGAGCAAAACGGACGTATTACACGCCAAACCGAAGGCGATGATAAACTTCTTTTGTTGCCCAAAAGACATATCCGTGAGCTTACCATCTGTTTTTACTTCCAACTCTTTGAGACACGTATAAAACTGATTTTCATCAAAAAGAGGATAAAAAGGAGCGTACAAATCCACAAATCGCTTGATGCTCAACGAAGGCACGTGGGTTTGTTCGGGTATGAAATAGATGGATTGCAAAAAAGACGGTTGGCGTTTTTTGGGCGAAAAATTATTGATGGAGATAACTCCTTCATTAGGAAAGAGCAAACCGACCATATTTTTGAGCAAGGTAGATTTACCCGCCCCATTTTTGCCCAACAAACCATAAATGCGCCCCGCTTGGAGTGACAAATTAAGCCCTTCGTACAATAATTTATCTCGATTGTACCCGAATGTTAAGTTTTGTATTTCAACCATGAGTGTATTAGTTAAATAGTACACTACAAAGGTAGATTTATTTTTCTGAATGTTCCAAATTTATTTTTCTTTTTTTTGAAAAAAATTAGGCCCCTCAGTATTTGAAGGGTTTTTGGGTGTCATGCGTGGCATTTCTCCTCAAAAAATCCAAAACAGGTTTCAAACTTTCCGCAGGATTTTCCTCCATCGGCACATGCCCCATATTTTTCAAAATCACCATCGTATCGTTGGGCAAATCGTCGTGAAAACGTTGGGCATTGTCCATCGGAATTAACAAATCTTTTTCGCCCCAAAGCACAAGCGTAGGCGTTTGGATGGTTTTAATCATTGGAATATTCGCCGTATCATACAACATATTCAACCTATCCACGAAGGCTTGGCGGTTGCCTGCTCGTAGCGTCAATTCAAAATATCGGGTCACAAGTGCATCGGTTACTTTACTTTTATCCTCATAAACACTCTCCACACTCTCACGTGCCAAATGGTAAGGCGTGATAAAAGTCATAAAATTTTTGATTACAGGCATCCGTGCCACTTGAAAAGCCAAGACGGGTTTTTGAGATTTCATAGCATAACCCGCCGCATCAATTAATATCAATTTTGCCACTTTTTGAGGGTTTTTCAAGGCAAATTGCCACGAAATCTGTCCGCCAAGCGAATTGCCACCGAGCATACATTGTTTTATGCCTTTCGCTGCAAGGAAATTTTCTACAAAATTGACGTACTTTTCCATGCTATAATCGTGCTGTGGGTCAGGCCCCGTGAGACCAAAAGCGGGCATGTCCATCCGCACGATGCGATGCGACTCCCTTCCTGTAAGTGTGCGGGATTTCGCTTCGCTCAACAGTATTTTCGTCCATTCATCAAAAGTGTGTAGGCTCGAACCTGTGCCGTGAATCAAAACGAGTGGTACGCTGTCGTTAGGATTACCTTCATCTCGATAATGCACATTCATGCCGTTGACTTCGATGAATTGAGACGGTGCTTGGGCATATTTGGCTTTTAATTCTTCTACACTTTTATCTTTGTAACCAAAAAAAAGGGCAATTAAAGCGATTAAAAACACGAATATTAATGCGGCGTATTTCAGAAATTTGGTGAGTCGTGTCATCTATTTTTTTAGATTTTAATTTTATACAAATCAAGGCTTAAATTTATGTTTTTTAAATGAAATAATAGTCACCAACTCTACAAGGGTTTCAAACCCTTTTAGAGTTAAACATCATTTTTTTAAAAAATAATTACAACCCCATACAACCATTTCATCCACACCGATACACTTTATAGAATAGAAAGACAAAACCGTAAATGAGTCAAGAAGAACAAAACCTGATAGCCGCTTGCCTGGCACACGATAGATTGGCACAAAAGAACCTGTACGACCGCTACAAGCGAGCCATGTACACGCTCGTCTATCGCATCACGGGCAATTTTGAAACGGCAAATGAGGTGCTTCAAGATGGGTTTTTACAGGTTTTTAAGGGTTTAGAAAATTTTAGACAGGAATCAACTTTGGGAGCATGGGTTAAAACAATTATGGTGCGCACCGCTTATAAACGCTTGAAAACCAATGTGTTAACCGAAGAGCTACCCCCTCAGTATGAAAACGAAAATGTGGATTGGGGGCATACAATGGACGCTGAATATTTAGAAAAAGCGATTCAAAGTCTGCCCGAAGGTTTTAGAACCGTTTTTACTTTAATCGAAATTGAAGGTTATACGCATCGTGAAACGGCTGATTTATTGAGCATTTCGGAAGGCACTTCAAAATCACAATTGTTCTATGCAAAAAAGCGGTTGAGGGAGTTATTGAGTTATTAGGTTATTGGGTTATTGAATATTTTTTATACAAAATATATGAAAGAATTGATAAAAAATCTGCCCACTTATGAACCGCCTGGAACGGTTTGGGAAGCGATTGAAACCCGCTTGCCTCTCCTCGAAATGCGCATGTATGAACCGCCTATGGATGTGTGGGAAAGTATTGAAAATCAATTAGTTACGTCTGAAAAACCTTCTTTTAGGCTCAAAATACTGAGGGAGCCCTCGAAGCGTTTCGTTTTGTTGGCGGCGGCTTCTTTTGCACTTTTGGTAGTGGCAAGTTTTGCTGTTTATTTTAATTTTAATACAAAAATAGACACTCAATTAGTAGTGACAACGGAGGTGATTGACAATCAATTGATTCAACAAAATTTTGATGAATCGGATAAAGATTTTGCTTTGGCCGAAGCCTTTTGCGAAACGGCTTTACCAAAATGCGAAGAGCCTGAATTTAAAAATTTGAAAACGGAATTAGATGATTTGAACAAAGCCCGTGAAGATTTAAAAAATGTTTTAAGTGCCTATAATTCTGACCCTGAAATTGTCGCCCAACTATCTAAACTTGAAAATGAACGGTCTGATGTTTTGAAGAAAATGATGGAACGCATGTAACTGCGGTTTTAACCGACCTGTGCGATTAAAGACATCTATCATCTTGAAACCCCCGATTTTAATCGGGGGCTGTGGAAATCCACAGATGCCATCTATCTTCTTTTCAAAAACATCACATCTATTAAGTGCATGATGTGATGTTTTTGAAAAGAAGATAGATGTGAGTACAGGTAATTCCTTAGCCACCGATTGAAACCTGTCTGCCGACAGGCAGGTCGGTGGTTTCAAGATGATAGATGTCTTTAATCGCACAGGTCGGATTTATCCGCCGATGGGTGTAAGTCACTGACAATCAATGTGTTATAATTAATTCGGCGGTTAAAACCGCCGCTACACCAACAAAAAACACTCTTATTTTTAACTAAAAATTTTTGAAAAATGAAAATTATTATTCACATAAAATACGCCTTGTTTTTGGCTCTGATACTGAGGGGCCCTCTCGCTCACACGCAGACGACCGTGCAAGTGGTGACTAAATCGGTGGATAAAACGTTGCCCTATAAAGCAGGTTTTTCCTTGAATATTGATGCTGAAAAAGCAGATATAACATTAAAAGCGAACCCGAATGTCAAAGAAATAAACGTAAAAATGGAATTAATTTCTAAAAATCCGAATCTTCAAAATGCTAAACAAGACTTAGATGCTTTAAAATACATTGTTGAGACACAAGGTAAAACCGTGTATTTGCGCAACTATATTGGCATCGAAAAAGGCAGCGCAAAACCCACATCTGACCTCAAAACACGCTACACGATTGAAGTGCCTTCGGAAATGGTGGTGTCTGTAAAAAACAATTTCGGCAAGCTCAATGTATCGGGTTTGAGAAACAAAGTGATGCTGATAACCGAATTTTGTAAGACCACTCTGACGGATATTAAAGGCGAAATGTCCATCAATACCCGCTTAGGCGACATTGACGGGCGGGGTTTGGAAGGCAAAATAAGTGTGCAAAGCAATCGCTCCGATGTGTTCCTTTCGATGGCAAAAGGCGAGTGCGCCATCACGGCACAATACGGCAAAATCAACATCGAAACCGATAAAACTTTTACCCAATTGAGCATCAAAGCCGATAAAGCGGAGGTGCATTTTCTGCCGCCCGCCGCCACCGCTATCAACTACGATTTGGAGGCAGAATATGGTAAAGTGATATTGCCGCAAAAAATAACGCCGAAGTATATTGAGAAATCGGATAAAAAAGAAAAGGTAAATTTTAGCTATTACGATGTGGGTTCTGATAAAAAGAGAACGACTTTGGGTGTGTTTATTCAAACGTCTTTTAGTAGTATTGAAATTAAGAATTAAACTTAAAATCAGTAAGTAACATATTGATTTTCAATTATTTATACAAAATAATCTTTTATTTTTACTTATAAAAAATCAACAAAAATGAAATCTAAATCGCTACTAATTTTCTTATCGTTTTTTGCTAAAACGCTTGTGGGTCAAGACTCACTCAAAATTGAAACGGTGCAAGATACCGCTTTCACACCCCCTCAGTATTCCTCGGTTTATGACGATGTTTTTATGAATAAAAAAGAGACGAAGTGGTTGTTTAAATTGGATGCTTGGGGGTTGATTAATTTGAATAGTGGCTATAGTTTAAGAGGGGTTTCTTCAATTTATGCTAATAATTCAAGATTTAAAGTTGATTTTGAGCATAAATTATTCTCCAATTTATCTATAAATTATTCAGCAGGAATCATCTTTAACAATATCAAATATCAAGTAAAAAGTGTTGATGAATATGTATTGGGAATTGAACCACGTTGGTATTTTAAAAGTAGAAAAAATGCTAAAATGATTCAAAATCTTAATGGCAATTATATTAGTTTGAATTATACTAATTCGATAAATGATTTAATTACAAAAAATGAATCTAATATCAGCAAATTTAGCCCAACATTAGATTGGGCAATAGTCACAAGTTATGGTATTCAAAAACGGATATTTAATCATGGCTATATAGATTATCAAATTGGTTTTGGAATCGGTAGAAACAATCTAACGGATAATATCAGATTTCGCAGTTTAGACATAAATTATTGGCTTCACAATAATTTTACTTTGGGTTTAGCTTTTGGTGGAGGGAAAAAAAGTCAAACGAATACGTGTGATTTATTTCGTTGCTATGAAGAGGAAAAAAATCTTTGGAAATTGGATATTCGCAATATATATAAAAATAGTGGCGACGATATTTACACTATATCTTTTAACCCAGAATATGAGCATAAAATTGAAAAATCATCGTTTTCAGTCAATACAGGTATAGAACTGAACTATAAAAGATACTACCATTTCCAATTAGAATACGGTGTTAAAGGAACATTTGAACCACGTTATTATTACAATTTGAAAAAACGCATTACTCAAGGTAAAACTGCCGATAATTTATCAGGTGGATATTTTTCTTTAGAAATCAGTGGTAGTTATTCTAATTATGTTAACGCAAGGAATACTTTCTCAACCAATATCGCAGCAGACACATTCAAAAAATTTGAAACTAAAACTATTTTTTATGCCATTGAACCAAAATGCGGTATTCAAAAACGCTTATTCAAAAATGGTTTTATGGATTTAAGTTTTTCGATTATAAGGTTTAAAAAATCATTTGTTACACAAGAAACTTATTCGATAAATGATTTTGTCACAAAGACAACTCGCTATAATCCTTTTGAAAATGAATTTGAATTTTTAAACCTTAGTAGCTCAATTCCTTTACCGAACATCTATTTCAAAATCGGTTTCGCCTTCTAAAAAAAACGCCTAACTCCTTCAAAATCAAAGAGTTAGGCGTTTTTATTTTAACAAAAAATCATTTCGCAACCACAATTTTCCGACTCACAACCACCCCCTCAGTATTCAACCGCAAAAAATAAATACCATTCAATAAAAAAGAAGTATCTACATCAAGCGCATATTCTCCAATGGTTTGCGAGGCATTTTTTAAGACCAATACTTCTCTTCCGTTGATGTCAAAAAGGCTGATGCGCACTTGTCCACTCTTTTTTAAATTGTAAGAAACGTTCGCATAGTCTCGCACAGGATTGGGCGCAATGGGCGACAACTCTACCCTATCAGTTGCCGTTAATTCAGAAATTGAACTCACCACAATGCTCGCCGAAGACGAAGGTGTGCTTTCATCATAGAGCCGATTAAAAGCTGTAATGACATAAGTATATTGCCTTCTGCCGCTTGCGTTGGTGTTTTTATCAATGAAAATAGTCGAGTCATTGGGGGCAATAAATTGAATGGCTTCCCCTTTTGTGATGTCAATGGCGGCATTATCTAAAAAGCGATAAATGACATAACCTCTTATTTTGGAAAGCTCAGCCGTGCCTGCGCTTGGGCGAGTCCACGTGAGGCGCACCCCCTCAGTATTTTGACCCACTGTAACGTTTGTCGGTGATGGTAAAACCGTTGTTGGCTTCCAAGACATTGTGGGCAAAAGGGCAGGTTTTTGATAAAAATTTTGCATCAAAGAATCACGGACACCCAACACGTTTTGAGTTAAATTTCCTGTTCTAAAGAAAATGCTGCCTTGAATTGTATTAGGATTTTGACGATTTAGCTTTAGTTGCCGAGGTATTTCACCCGCATTCCAATTGGCATCTGCCCCAATGCGATAGGCACCTTGCCCTACATAAATGTGACGATTTGAAGCGTTTTGAGACCACCAAGGCTGCAAAATCGCATAATCCGCTACGGCAAAACCAATATACCAATAGAGTTGTGGCACGATATAATCCACCCAACCTTGCTGCACCCACTTCTTTGAATCGCAATAAATGGCACTATAACTTTCCAAGCCACTCGTCGCAGAACCCAACGGCTGGGTAGTTGATTTGTTTTGCCAAATGCCAAAAGGCGAGATGCCAAATTTGACATAGGGTTTCACCGATTTGATGCTATCCGATACATTTTTTATCAACAAATCCACATTGTCACGCCGCCAATTTGCTCGGTCAGCGATGCCCCGATTGTGTAGCGTGAATGTAGAATCATCGTTATAACTCAAGCCCGTGGAAGGATAAGGATAAAAAAAATCGTCGAAATGAACACCGTCAATGTCGTAGCGGCGCACCACATCCATCACCACTTGCGTCACATGCGCCCGCACATCAGGTATGCCGGGGTCGAGTATTCGAGCGTTGCCAAAAGCGAGCAACCACTCAGGATGTTTTTTAGCAACGTGATTATCCGCCAAAACAGCCGTATTTATGTTACTCACAGCTCTATATGGATTGAACCAAGCGTGAAATTCCAAGCCTCGCTTGTGTGCTTCCGTCACCGCAAACGCCAATGGATCGTAATAAGGCGAAGGCGCACGACCTTGCAAACCCGTGAGCCAATCTGCCCAAGGCGCAAGATCGGTTGGGTAAAAAGCATCACTATTCGTTCTTATTTGTAGAAAAACGGCGTTCAAACCTGCCGCTTTGTGGCTGTCGAAAATGTCTATGAGTTGTTGCTTTTGGGCATCCGTAGTTTGGATTTTATTGAGTGGCCAATCTAAATTAGACACTGTGGCAATCCATGCGGCACGACATTCTCTTTTGGGAGCATTTTGGGCGAATGTTGCGTAAGTACACATTATACATGTAAAGCAAAAAAGGAGGCGATTTCTCATTGATTTTTATTTTTTACAGTAAAAAATATTTTCAAAAAGTGTTTATTTCAAGTTAAAATCTGGGCAAATATAATCAATACCCCTCAGTATTAAAGTAAAAAATAGGTTCACAAAAAGCAATTTGATAAAAAAGAGATAAAATATTGATAATCAATAAGTTATAAAGGATTTTAACCAAAAATTTATGCTAATATTACATTATTTTATTGAAATAAATGATTTGTATTGGTAATTTTATGAATCATAAACTAAAATATCACACATTATGGAAAACAATGAAATATCGGTGCTATTATTGGAGGAAAAAAAGCATCTTGATAAACTACATAAAATAGTGAATGACACCATCGAAGCCGAAGATTTGATTGTCCGAAACCTTTTAAATCCACCCACGGAAGTGCTTACACGAGGGCAAGAAATATCAGATAAAGTGGCTCGATTTGGTGGCAGTTGGAAGTTCATTATTTTATTCGGGGTTATCTTGACGCTTTGGATTATTCTAAACGTTTTAATTGTGGATAAATATAAATTTGACCCCTACCCTTTCATTTTGATGAACTTGATTCTTTCGTGCATTGCCGCCTTGCAAGCACCCGTGATAATGATGAGCCAAAACCGACAGGAAGAAAAAGACAGAATGAGGAGCGAAAATGATTATTTGATAAATCTGAAAGCGGAAATGCAGATTCGCAGCCTTAATCAAAAAGTGGATTTGTTGCTCGAAGAACAAATAAAAACCTTGTTTGAAACCCAAGAAAAACAATTTATTTTACTTAAAGAAATTGATGCAAAATTGGATATGCTGATGAAATTTAACAACACGAATAAGGCAAATTAAAAAACGAATTTCACTAATTTAATAAACCTAATTTGTTTTTTCCGTGTTTTAGTTTCCATTTGTGGAATGGTTGATACAATAACGATAATTGAAATAATATCTTATCAATCAATGCGTTATAAGTATAAATTTATTTGCATTTATCATAATTTCCAAAATCATGATAAATTTTTTACTTGATAATTTTTTTTTACAAAATATTAAATGAAATTTTTATATCTTTGAATATTACTATCACCTATTCCGTGCAATACGGAAGCTAAAAAGACAAAAAAATGAGCAAAGACAAAGGCGTTAAAAACATCAAAAAAGCACCCGCTGACAAAACAAAAGTCAAGGCGGTTTCTTCTTATAAATCAGAAAGCAAAAGCAGCACAACCGCTCCACAAAAGCCTTCTGACAAGACTAAAACCAATTAGTCTTAATTGTGAAGTTGCTTTTTTTTGAACACAAATGACATACGTTTTCTATGGAAAGCGTGTGTCATTTGTGTTTTAGAACGGGTGTAGTTCCCATTCGATGTATTTACTCACTGTTTTGTGCTGCGCACAAAAGGCGTGCGTGAAAGTTTTCTTTCGGTTTGAACTAATTTTTCCC
>JAYTMW010000017.1:0-14762 GCA_043728105.1 Saprospiraceae bacterium
GAGCGACGGTCGTCAATATCATCGCAAAGGTGTTTCACTTTTGCAACATTGATTACCGAAGGAATAATAAAATAACTTGGTATAAATGCGGTTATAAAACTGAGTAGTATATCGTACATTCCGAACTTTCTGGGTAAGGCTTCGCCGTTCATGTGTCCCAACCACATGGCTTCTAAAAATGTTTTTTGAGAAAAAAAAATAAAAAATAAAAGTTTGTAATACATTGAAAATCAATGTATTATCATTTTTTTATTAAAAATAAAGAAACTCAAAATAATATTTCAGAACAACTTTTTTATTTTAATTAAAAAATTAAATACTGTTATTGGCATTCATTTTCCTAAGCAAATCAACATCAATACTTATATGAAGTGAATGACCCGAATTTGTCAATTCCACCAATAATTTATCTTTACCTTGAATGTTTAAAAGACGACCTTTCATACCCATGAGTGGCCCCTTTATCACTTCCACCCAATCTCCCTTTTGATAAGAATCATCCTTGGGAAGCACTTCTATTTCCACATCAACATCTTCTCCTAACAAGCGTCTTATCATGTTGATTTCCAGTTCGGGAATAGAAAGCAAATTGTTGCCAAATTTTAAAAAACCCGCTACATATTCCGTCTCCAAAACAGAGGCATACTCATTTTTTTTTACTTTAACAAAAACAAAACTGTTGATAAGAGGTAACTCAACTTTACGAATTTTGCGACCATAACGCCGTGTCATTTGACGGATAGGTAGGTAAGTCTCTACGCCCAAGCGATGCAATTGCTTCAATGCAACTTTTTCGCTTTTAAAACGGGTACGAACAGCAAACCATTTCGGCTCACTTTCGCTTAAATGATTTTCGTATGACATTAAGTTTGACACCCCTCAGTAAGTTCGTAGTATTTGTTAAAAATGAGTTAATTAGCTTGTTTTTTATATTAACTTTCAGTCATTCGACCACAAAAGAAGTGGCTGTGGATTGTATTTTGATATGTCGAGTTTGTCAAATTGTTCATCGCTATAATTGATGTAGCGTATTTTTCGAGACATCAAAGCCTCTGTTTTTTCGATAAGATTGATTAGATAAATCTTGTCAATATTGCCTACAAAAATAAGATCTATAATGTCACTATTTAACCCTTTAGAAAATTCACCAACCAAAAAAACCTTACGCACTTCCCCCAATCTTTCTATCACCTCTTCTATTACCGTATCAAGCCCCACATATTTCATTACAATACTGTGTATTTCGTTGAAAAGTGGGTGTTTCTTATTGGCTTTGTACATTTTCTTGTTCCCAGAAGTCTCAGTTGTCAGCATTCCAGCTTGCTCCAATCGGTTGATTTCTATCCTTATTGCGTTTGACGAATCGCCAAACTCGCTTTCTAAGCCCCGAAGATAGGACTCTGTGCTGCTGTTTAAAAAGAATTTTAAAAGCAACTTTACTCGGGTTTTCGATGAAATAAGCGTTTCAATCATAATTATAAATTGAGTAGCAAAATTACTCATTATTATAACACGACAAAACAATCAGCTTATTTATGTCAAAAAAACTTTATGCCATTGCATTAAGATATATTCGTCTAAAAACAATAAGTAAAGAACCTAAAAATATACCACCAAAAACGCCAATAATCACGGCCATTTTTTTTGATTTTTTCGTTGGTTCGAGTGGCTCTTTAGGCATATCAATGGCAGAAATAAAAGGCGTATTGTTGCGCAAAGCATAATCAGCTACGGCAAACTGTTTCATCAATTCAGTGTAAACAGCACCCGCTACTTGCGATTCTTGCCTGAGCATTTGCCCCTTAAATTTATCAGATTCAAATAATAATCCTCTTTGAAAATCACCAAAACTTGCTGCGCTTTCTCCCTTACTTTTCAATAATGCAAAAACAGAATCTTGTTGTGCTTTAAGCGTCATGTAGTTTGTGCGTTCTCTTTCGGTGGTTGAATTGACGTAAAAATCGCCTAAGTCAACAAAAACTTTTCTTGTAAAAAAAATAGAAAGTGCTTCACTCGGCGACTCAAATGTCATTTTCATGATACCCGATTTTTTGTCGTATGAAGGGCTGAATTTTCCCGCTTTTCCTATCAAGATGCCATGAATATTGTTTAATGCTTTATTTTCGAGTCTCGAAAAAGCCTCAAAATTGCTTTTTTTGAAAGTAAACCCGTTTAGTCCAGTCGTATCTTTTATCCAATTTTTATGAAGTTCATAAATCCGTATGAAATGATTGGCAAAATAGTCATCTACACCATCAATATTACTTTTTGCGAAGAGTGACGTGTTCATGATGCGCTCAGAACGAGCCAGTTCATTGATCATATCGGGGCTCGACTTGCCCACCGTGCCTGCGCCAAAAGCACCCAAAAGGGAACCCAAACCACCCATTCCTGATTTGTCGGCTTCGTTTACTATGTAAGTCAATTCCGCTTGATAAATGGGTTTAGTCGTGAAGGCTTGATAAAGCATGTAGGCACTCAAAAATACCGCAAAAAAGGCTGGGACATACCATCTTTTTATTATCTCGGAAGTGTATTCCTTGATTTTTAAAATCAATTCTTTAAGGGTAATTTCGTCTCCGTCTTGGATTGGTGCTTGTATTTGTTCCGACATACGATGTCTTTTAATGTCTGTTTTTTTAAATGAATTGCAAAAGTCTTAATTCTCGGCGAAACTACAAATTATATGACCGATTAATATGTGCATTTCTTGAATTCGTGCCGTGCGTTGTGACGGCACTATCAAGTCCACGTCACCTTTACCCCTCAGTATCCCACCGTCTTTCCCTAAAAAAAGAATAATTTTCAAGCCTTTTTGTTGCGCTGTTTCAACCGCTTTAATAATGTTTTTACTATTGCCTGAAGTTGAAATACCGATAAAAACATCGCCTTTTTGCCCCAAACCTTCTATTTGTCTTGAAAAAACTGCCTCAAATCCGTAATCATTGCTGATGGCCGTCAGGGCGGATGTGTCAACCGTGAGTGCGATAGCGGGCATTGATGGGCGACTTTTTTCATATCGACCGATGAATTCTGCCGCTATGTGTTGAGCATCTGCCGCCGAGCCGCCGTTGCCTGCAACTAAAATTTTATGACCCCTCAGTATGGCATCTTTACAAAGTTCGCCAGCCTTTAAAATGTCTTTTTCTAAAGCTAAAACCTGTTGAGCAACTTCTATATGCTCTAATATATCTGATTTTATATCCAAAATTGAATTACTTTGTAACAATTAAAATTTAAAAATTTAAAATTTAACTCGTTGAAAATCAAGTAGTTATTAATTCTACTTTGACACTTTACTTATACTAAAAGGACTAAATGGATTGATTTGATTTTTGAATAGAAAAATTGAAAATTTTTCTATTCAAAAATCAAATCAATCCCCCAAAACCACCACCCAAGCACGCCTTTTATGCGCAGCATAAAACAGTGAGTGTAAAGTGCCAAAGTAGAATTAAGTAGTTGAATAAAAATAAACGCTTGTTAGAAACTTCATAACTCATTGGTTCTCAACTACTTCGACATTCTTTATTCCGTGTTTTTTATTCGATATTCACTTATTTAGAAATAGCTAAGTTACTTTTAAAACGCTACTAAATTTTTTAGAGTAAAGAAATTAATTCAACCATAGAACAATATGCTGTTACTAAAAATATCCGTTTCTCTTTAAATAATGCTGTACATAATCTTCAATGCCTTGCTCAAGTGTATAAAAATTGTTCTCATAGCCTTCCGCATTCAACTTCTGCATATTGGCTTCCGTAAAATATTGATAGGTGTCTCGAATGTCTTCTGGTGTTTCTATGTATTTGATTTTCAAAGGTTTATCCATATTTAAAAAAACATTTCCTACCAAATCGTTAAAACTTCTTGCCTTCCCCGAACCCAAATTGTAGATACCTGAATTTACTTTTTCGTAATTTTCAAAAAGGAAAAATAAGACTTTAAGTACGTCTTTCACATAAATAAAATCACGCATTTGTTCACCATCTGAAAAATCTGGTCGGTGGCTTTTGAAAAGGTTAACCGTACCATTCGACATTATTTGATGATAAAAATGCCAAATGGTGCTCGCCATTCTCCCTTTATGATTTTCGTTCGGCCCATAAACGTTGAAGAACTTTAGACCTGCCCAAAACGGTGGTTTTTCTTTTTCTAACAAAACAAATTTATCAAACTCATTTTTAGAAATCCCATACGGATTTAGCGGCTTTAAGTCAAAAAATACTGAGGGGTCAACGTCTTCGTAGCCAAATTCGCCTGCGCCATAAGTGGCAGCTGAAGAGGCATAAATCATTGGTATTGAATGATTTACGCATATATTAAAAACATCTTTGGAGGACTCAAGATTGAGTTTTTTATGAATTGAATAATCAAATTCGGTTGTGTCAGTGCGTGCGCCCAAATGGAAAACGAAAGATACATTGGGTGCATTTTTTTCAAACCATCCGATAAATACTTCTCGATTAATACGCTCACGAACTACGCTATGAGATAGGTTGGGTTCTTTATATTTTTTTGAAAAATCATCTACGGCAATTATATCAGTGATTCCCTGTTGATTTAAAAAACCAACGAGACACGACCCAATAAAACCATAAGCACCTGTGACGACAATCATTTTTTTTATATTTTGGAAGCGCAAAACTAATCATTGTCGCTTATGTTTCAACTTATGAACTAATTAAATTATTAAGGCTAAATAACTCATTGATAATGAATCATTTAGCCTTAAATAAAAAAGATAATATTTGCAGATGATTTATTTTTTTAAAGAAAAATCGCTCATTAATACGTTTAAGCAATCCATCAATTTATCATAAAAAAGCTCTTTCCCATCTTTATCAAGATGCTCCAAAAGTCGCCTATTGGCTTTCTTGCGGATGGGTTGAATAGCAATTAAAACTTCTTCTCCTTTTTCAGTGAGTGTCAGAAATTTTTTACGACGGTCTTTAGCATCTTCAACTTGCTTAACCATACCTTTTTCTATCAATGAATTGATTAAATTCGTAATATTCGGTCGTGAAACGTTGAAAGCTTCTGCCAACTCACTTGCCAAAATGGGGTGTTTGTTGGTTTTCATTTCATCAATAAAAGGAATGTTTGGGTCACGAGCTAAATGAAGCATAACCCGCCACTGTTGTGTCGTGATGCCCATGCGTTGGCACACAATGTCGCCATGTTTGACCATGGTGTCGGAGATGTTTAAAATGGCCATAACAATGGATTCCTCAACACTTTTTTTCAATGGCTCATGTTGCTCATTAATGACATCCACTTTTTTGAAATTTGTAGTAGAAACAGTATTCATTTAATTTAAAAGGGTTTAATGTTATGAAAAACAGAAAAGATAAAAATTACATATTTTAATAAATAATTTTTTGATAAATAATTTTTAACAATCCAATAAATATAAGTACATCACTCTTTTTCTTTACACTAAAGTTGACTTAGAGTAAGTAAACTATTGACGAACTAACAGAAAGAAAGTTTGAAACAATGTAAATGCTTGTTTTAAACAAGCCATATCAAAAAACTTTGAAACAATAATTGACCATCTATAAACCCATAAAAGAACAGATTCGACTCATTGGTTTGAGTTTTATGGATCAAATATTCGCTCAAAATTAATGAAATACTGAGTACGATGTATTGATTCAATGTGTAAACATTGAAATATGACAAAACACAAACAATTAAAAATGACGCTATTATTGCGTAAGATGCCAACCGTTTCGCTTTTTCTGAACCAATACTGAGGGGTATGGTTTTTACACCCGTTTCAGCATCCCATCCCATGTCTCGAATGTCAAATGGAATCGTCAAAGCAAAGATAAAAAAGATTTTTTCTAAAAACATTAAGCTTTCAGGCATGCCCCAACCTCTACCAACGAGCGATATGGGTAGTATCACAGAAACAATTGCCCACACAACTGAAATCAATATTATTTTTAAATATGGTAAATCACGAAGTCTTTTTCCTTTCAAAAAAGGCAAAACGTAAGCAATAGATAGAACACCACTTATTATAACAGTTAGTTGGCCTGTTTGTTTGAACAAAAAAAAGCAATCTAAACATACTAATGTGGCAACAAAGGTCAAAATACTGAGGAACCCCTCAAAACGCTTGGCATTTTGAAAACGAGGATTAGCGATAAATTCTTTATTGAGCCAATACGTAACGGGCTTATGAATGTTGTAGAGCAGGAATGTTGCGCAAAAAACAAAGACAAGGATTGGGCTTCCTGCCACACTATAATATCGAAGTTTACACGTCTGCAAGGCTTGCATAGCGGCACATGCGGCAATAAAAAAATTGCCTAATAATAAAAAATCAATAACGTCTTGCAGCTCTTTTTTCATAACAGCAAAGATTAAAAAAAATCCAAGAGATTTCTTAATTTCTCTTGGATTTTATACCCCATTTTTTTCGTAAAAAATTGAATATCAATACTTTATGGATTTTCTTTTGGTTTAAAAATATTTAAAATTATGGTTCGCCTCAATCTTCTGCAATGCCTCATACATCAAGCGAATCACGTTCTCAACATCTTCAATGTGCGCCATTTCAACCGTCGTGTGCATGTAGCGCAAAGGCAACGAAATCAGAGCCGATACCACGCCACCGTTTGAATAGGCGAAAGCATCCGTATCCGTTCCCGTAGTGCGGCTGGCGGCTTGGCGTTGGAAAGGAATTTGTTTTTCTTCGGCAACGCCAATGATAAGCTCTAAAAGTTTGTTGTGGACTGAGGGGGCATAACTTACGCTTGGACCTTTGCCGCATTTTACATCACCTTGCGATTTGGCGGTCATCAACGGCGTGCCTGTGTCGTGGCAAACGTCCGTCACAATCGCCACGTGTGGTTTAATCGTATCGGCAATCATTTGTGCGCCCCGCAAACCGACTTCTTCTTGCACGGCATTGACGATATATAAGGAGTAAGGCAGTTTAATTTTATTTTCTTGCAAAAGACGAGCTACTTCCGCAATGCAAAAACCGCCGATGCGATTGTCCAAAGCCCGACCACAATAAAAACGGTTATTGAGCTTCGTCAATTCATCTTCATAAGTGATGACGCAACCCACGTGAATGCCCATTTCAAGCACTTCTTCTTTGTTTTTTGCGCCTACATCTATGAAAATATTGTTGATTTCGGGTGTGATGTTGGCATCTTTTCCTGAACGAACATGAATGGCAGGCCAACCAAAAACGCCTTTTACGAGACCTTTTTTAGTGTGGATATTCACTCTTTTTGAAGGCGCAATCATTTGGTCAGAGCCGCCGTTTCTTATCACATTGATAAATCCATCGTCGCCAATATGGTTCACAAACCACGAAATTTCGTCGGCGTGACCTTCAATAACCACTCGATAAGGCTGTCCAGGATTGATGACGGCATAAGCTGTTCCGTAATTGTCAAGATGCCACTCATCTATAAAAGGACGAATGTATTCGAGCCACAACTTCTGCCCTGATGCTTCAAAACCCGTGGGCGAGGCGTTATTGAGATAACGATATAAGAAATTTTCGGATGTATCTGTTATAATACTCATTAATTCGTTTTGTAAGATTTTGGAATATAAAGTTGTGGTCTAATGTAAGTTCCAAGTAAAAAAGATAAAATAAATATTGCTTATAAAAACATGAATTATTACCAATTTCCTATTACCTATTACTCATTGATAACGGCGAAGGTAAAAAGAAAAATGCTCTTCTAAAAGCCCATTTAGCTTTTATTAACGTCCCACGTTTCGGGTGACAATCTCCATGCGCTTAAAGTGGCTAATTCTTCGGGCATAACGTATTGATTATCAATAGCTTGCGCAATTAAAGTGTCATAATCAGACAACGTATCAAAAGGACAATTGGCTTCTTTGAAAACGGTGGATGCCTTCTCAAAACCGTAAGTAAAAATAGCTAAAATGCCTACAACCACGCAACCTGCCTCTCGCAAAGTCTCCACGGCCTTCAAACTACTGCCGCCCGTCGAAATCAAATCTTCGATGACCAAAACTCTGGCCCCCTCAGTAATTAAGCCCTCAATTTGGTTTTGACGACCATGCGATTTGGCTTTTTCTCGCACGTATATGAAAGGTTTTTCCAACCTATCCGCCAACAATGCGCCATGTGGAATGCCCGCCGTGGCCACGCCCGCCACAATATCGAAAGGTTCATACGCCTTCGATTTTTCCACAAAACCATTGATGATGAGGTTACGCACAATCGGAAATGAGAGCGTAATGCGGTTGTCGCAATAGATGGGTGACTTGATGCCCGATGCCCACGTAAATGGATTTTGTGGACTCAACTTTACGGCGTTTATTTGCAGCAGACTTTTGGCAATTTCTTGATTTAAATTCATTATGTAAGACATTTTGGGGCGAAAATAGGGATAGTTCTTATTTCAACGACCCTACAAGAGTTTATTTTCTAAAATGTCTTTAAATTTTCTAAGTATCGCAATTATTTTAAGCAAATCTTCCTCGTCGGTACTATCAAAAGATTTTGACACGCAATACTTTTTTGCTTCCATGACAATAAACTTCCAATTTGCCCCAATGACTTCACATCCATAAATGGGTTTTTGGTCATTGTTTTTAACTTGGGCTATCAAAAATGCTTCTAAAAGTTGTGCCATTGAATCACCCGCAGGGTTTTTGTTGGGTTTGTATTCTTGAAAATGAAAATAGGGCTTTTCCATATAATCCAAAAGACCTTTTGCAATCACGAAATCCGCTTTTACCGACAGGTTATAATCACCAACCTTACCTTCCAATTTTTTGTCGAAAAACGATGTAAAATGCTTACCTTCCATTATTTTACCCAACTCTAAAACAGGGCTGATAAACTTCATTTTCAAATCTTCTTCACTCCATGTGGCTATTTTGTTGGTTTTTGACATCAATCTTTCAAAACTGCCTTGCTCCCAATCATCGAATTGCGGATTGGATACGTCGAGCCATTCATTCATGCTTTCGGTATAATAAGTGTCAATTTTTTCTAACCCAAAAGTTAAAATCATTTCACCTTCTCGCCAATCTTTTTTCTTAGCCATATTTTTTTTATTTTCACAAAAATACAAACTAATTATTTAATCACTCATTTATCTTTGTTCCTTTTCACAACAATTGGTCGAATATGTTTAAGATTTTCATCAACGAAACACCCCTAATCCTCACAAATACTGAGGGGGTCACTGCCGAAATGCGGGGCGATAGTAAGGCATTGATTACAAAATATTTAGGTAGAATAAAATTTTTACACAATTATATAGACTTGCTCGAAAAATCGAAACAATACAGTCAAGTCGTCATTTTCAGCGATGATTTGGACAAACTTTGGTCTGATTTTCAAGGCATTTATAAGCATATTGAAGCCGCAGGAGGCGTGGTTTATAATCAAAAAGAAGAAGTATTATTCATCTTCCGCCGTGATTTTTGGGACTTGCCAAAGGGCAAAATTGACAAAGGTGAAACGCCCGAAATAGCCGCAATTAGAGAAATACAGGAAGAAACAGGCTTGAATATCGTCACATTTCGCCATAAAAAGGCTTATAACACATATCACACTTATATCCACAAAGAGAAGCGGGTTTTAAAAAAAACGTATTGGTACGCTTGCGAAACACCCGAATTAGACCTTGTGCCACAGACCACCGAGGATATCGAAAAAGCGGTATGGATTGATGTAAAAAGTTTTTTAATGGAAAAACCAATAATTTATGGTAGTATTTTGGATGTTTTGCGGGTTGTGGCACAGTAATTGAAAACTTGCTTTTCAGCGAATAAAATATCTTACAATTTTTTTAAAGTCCCATACAATATTGTTTTGTTTTTGGGCGTTAGTCATTTTTTAGTTCTGTTTTTAGATTTGAACGAAATCTATTACTACTTCTAACTATCTTGTGTCTAACTTTGTACTCTTAATAATGATGATTCTTACATTTATTTATTCTTTTTCACAAAGCAAAACTTATAATTTCTCCATGCAAAAAATGTTCTTCGCAGCCTGCATCATTGCAGCTACATCTACGTTTTCGCCGTTAAACGCACAACTACTTTCAACTGCAACGCCTTCTTCGGAGGCGACTTCTCCAAATCCAACAACCGATAAGTCTGAATGGTCTCTTTTCACCGACAAAGAAAACAGTATGGTGTATATTGACTTCGAGAAAATCAACGTCAATCTTAACGGATTGGTCGTGAAAGACGCAGCAGGTAAAGTGGTTTTCAAGGACGACGCTCTTTGGCAATTGCCTGTTAATACAATCTATGAAGTAGATTTTTCAAAATTACCGAAAGGTGATTATTCTATCGAATTAAAATCATTTACGGCTACTTTGAAAAAAGAAGTTGCGATTAACTGATTGATTTTCAATAAGTTATGACATGAAAAAAGGTGCGATGTGAGTCGCACCTTTTTTCGTTGTAGCGGCGGTTTTAACCGCCGAATGGAGAAACTCGGTGGTTAAAACCGCCGCTACATTACTCCAAATCAACCCTAAAATTATTTGGATATTTAACACTATAACTGAAATTCACTTTTTTATCTTCCAAAGGTTTTAGCTCCATTTTCCAAGTCAGCGTGCCTTTTTCTTTGTCATATTCTGCCCCATAATATTCTTATTCATGTTCCCTTTTTTTAAGTTTTGATAAAATTTTTTAGTTGATAATGTTTTAAAGGGCTTGTATTTACGTTTCGTGAGAAAAAAAGGTTTATTTTTTAGAAAAAAGGTAAAAATACTGAGGGGGTATCCTAATCCGATATATTTTACAATCAATCATTTATAAAACAATTATAGATAAATTCCTTACCCAAAATGAATGACTTATCATAGCTTTACATTTCATAAAACATACGAGAGATTAACTTTATGGCAAACACATTTGATAAGATTTTCAAGGAAGAATCTGAAATACTCATAAAAGCAATTGCGACAAAAATATTAGGTATTGGAGATTTTGACAATACAGAACCTGTAACGGCGACATTGCAAAAAACCATTGAACGAGAACCCGATTGGTTGCGTAAAATTTGTCATGACGATAAAAGAAAGGATTATATCTTTCATGGTGAGGTACATGGCAAAGATCAAGCGATAATTTTAGACCGCAACATGGTTTATTACAGTTTGCTTTGGTCCAGTTATCATTTGCCAGTTCGTCAAGTGGTGGTTTATATTGGTCGAAAACGAAAATTGACAAAAATGAAAGGGTATTTACAACACCCGAACATGGACTATCGTTTCGACATCATCAATATGTATGAAGTGCCGTATGAAATTTTCATCAATTCAGATGAGCCAGCGGAGGTCATTTTATCCATTTTGTGCGATTTCAAAGATGAACCTGCCGAGGCAATCTTACCCAAAATATTAAACCGTTTAAAAGAATTAGACGATAGCGGATTAAAATTAGAAAAGCATCTCGTACAGTTGGAAATTATTGCAGATTTACGTAATTTGCAACCATTATTAACTAAAATCATGGATACCATGCCAATAACATTTGATTTGAAAAGAGATATTCGTTATAACCAAGGGAAAACTGTTGGTATAATTGAAGGCGAATTTAAAGGTAAACTTAAAGGTAAACTTGAAGAAAAACAGATGCTTATTATTCGTTTACTTAAAACGAATAATTATGACAATGAAACGATTGCAAATATTGCGGGTACATCATTAGATTTTGTTGAAAAAACGCAAAAGGGTTATCATAAAGGTTTACAAATGATTGAGAACAAAAAAAATACTGTTCAGCATATCATAGAAGCCACTGGACTGATGCAAGAGGTAGTTGAGACGTATATTTTAAAATAAAACATATTTACATAAAAAAAAGCCATTCTACTTTTGCAGAATGGCTTTTTTTATGCAAAATACTGAGGGGGTAACTCGCTTAACTTCCACGCAATACTTTTAATATTTTCACAAGATTAAACGCAATTGTTGATTCGATTTTAGAATCCTTCTTACCTTTGCCCCATGACTTACAAAGCTACACTCGACTATATGTATGCGCAACTGCCCATGTTTCATCGGGTAGGCTCGGCGGCGTTCAAAAAAGACCTCACGAACACGTTGGCTTTGTGTGAGGCGTTGGGTAATCCGCATCAAAAATTTCCGACGATTCACATTGCGGGGACGAATGGAAAAGGCTCTACGGCACACGCTTTGGCGGCTATTTTGCAAGCGCAGGGATACAAAACAGGGCTTTATATTTCGCCTCATTATAAAGATTTTAGGGAACGCATTAAGATTGATGGGCAGTATGTTTCTAAGGCTTTTGTGCGAAAATTTGTGGCACAAAATCGTCCTAATTTTGATACAATTCAACCGTCTTTTTTTGAAATGACTGTGGCAATGGCTTTTGACTACTTCCATACTGAGGGGGTAGATGTGGCGGTGATTGAAGTGGGTTTGGGTGGTCGTTTTGATTCGACGAATGTTATTACGCCACTCGTGAGTGTGATTACCAACATCAGTTTTGACCACGTGGATATGCTCGGCGACACCTTGCCTTTGATTGCTTTTGAGAAGGCGGGCATCATCAAAAAAGGGGTGCCTGTGGTGATTGGTGAAGAACATTCGGAAACCCGTCCTGTCTTTGAGGCGAGGGCAAAAGAGTTGGATGCACCCATCATTTTTGCTTCGCAAAGCATTGATATTCAACGCATTGCGTCTGATTTTGAGTATTCAGATTTTGAGATAAAAAAAGGTTTAAAGTCGCTTCCGAACCTTAAAAAAATACACGCTAATATCAGTGGTGATTATCAAGAAAAAAATATTGCTACGGTGTTGCAAACCGTGGATATTTTGAATCAGACAACCGATTTTAAGGTGAGCGAAAAGGCGATTACGGAAGGTTTTTCTAATTTGAAAAAGTTGACAAATTTCATCGGGCGTTGGCAAGTGCTGCAACGTGAGCCTATCGTTTTGGTGGATTCGGCGCACAACGAAGCGGGTTTGGCTTTGGCAACTGAACAACTTAAAGCCTTGAAAATCAACCATTTACACATCGTTTTGGGCTTTGTGAAGGATAAAGATTTTTCAAAAGTATTTCCTTTTTTTCCTCAAAATGCAACCTATTATTTTGCAAAAGCCAACATTCCAAGGGGTTTGGATGCTGAAATATTGAGGGGTCAAGCGGCGATGTATGGTTTGAAAGGTAAAGCCTATTTGTCGGTGAAAAAGGCATTGGCGGCGGCGAAACGAAAAGCGGGGAAAGATGATTTGATTTATGTGGGGGGTAGTATATTTGTGGTAGGAGAGGTTATTTGATAAAATGTGAATGAAGTCATTTATCTTTGTAAAAAAGTAAAATTACACATATTCAAAACGACAAAAAGATGTGTCTTTGCGAGGAGGTACGACGAAGCAATCTGTGGCATTTACCTCTAAATCTCCTTAAATTTTAACAGAAAATCCTGAAAAGTGCAACAGATTGCTTCGTCGTACCTCCTCGCAATGACGCATCTTTTTGGCGTTTTTAATACGTAAGTTATGGATAAATTTAAGTCATTAAACATACACATTTTCCTTTCGCTAAAATCATCAAGTAGTAAAAAAAATGAGTAAAACCGCAATCGTTTTAGGGGCAACAGGCATGGTAGGCAGTGCTGTTTTGACATCGTTGTTAGGCAATGTGGCTTACACAAAAGTCGTAGCTTTGACGAGGAGGCCCCTCAGTATTCAGCACGAAAAACTGGAAAATGTGGTTTTGGATTTTGAGCAACTCCTTGATTATCAATCAGTTATACACGGGGATGATTTATTTTTGTGTATTGGCTCGACCATAAAAAAAGCGGGTAGTCAAGCGGCTTTTCGACGGATTGATATGGACTATCCAATGCAAGTGGCTATCATGGCAAAGACAAATGGGGTGCGTCAAGTGGTGCTTTGTTCGGCGGTGGATGCTGATGCTCAATCTCGTATTTTTTACAATCAGGTGAAAGGTAATTTGGAGGATGCTTTGAAAGGCTTGGATTTTGACACGCTGCATATTTTTCAACCGTCCATTCTTTTGGGCGAGCGCAACGAAGAGCGTTTGGGTGAAAAAATAGGGCAAGCGGTTGGTCGTTTTTTATTGAAAATTACACCTAATTTGTGGGGGAAATATGAGCCTGTGCGTGGCGATACGGTGGGTGAAGCAATGGTTCGGGCGGCGCAGTTGGATAAAAAAGGCGTTTGTGTTTATGCTTCGGATAAGATTAAGTATGTGTAGATTAATGCACCCCCTCAGTATTTTATCATTTAAAAGTTTGATTACCCATATTTTATACAGAAAAATAAATTTTAATATAAAAAATAGAAATGGATAGAGTCGTAACAAAAACAACAAAAATAGAGATAGAAGTGGGCATGAATAAAGAGAATTTGCCCGTTGAAATGAAGTGGCAATCGTCGGATGCGCCCGCCTCCGTGGGCAAGCAAGATGCGAAGGCGATGCTGTTGAGTTTCTTAGATAGACCCACAAAGGATACCTTGAAAATTGACCTTTGGACGGTGGATTTGCAAATGGATGAAATGGATAGGTTGATGTTCAATACCTTGCGGTCGTTGGCGGATACGTATTTTAGGGCAACCAATAATAAGGAATTGGCGGAGCATTTTCAACAATTTGCGCATTATTTTGGCGAAAAAACGGGGGTTGTGAAACCATAATTGTAATTAAAAATTAACGGTTTTCTTATAAAAAATTTCAAGGTGCAGCGCACCGCAATATTTGTAATAAATATACAGAAAGGCAGACAAATATTACGG
>JAYTMW010000018.1:0-11313 GCA_043728105.1 Saprospiraceae bacterium
AGTTGACTTGTTATCCTTTTATCTAAATTAAGCGGCAGTAGTACACTAATTGAGCGATTTCAATAAATCTGACACAAGATATACTGCGAAAACTAACAGACCTGCCTACCGCAGGCAGGTTGCCTCGTCGTGCCTCCTCGCAATGACACGTTTTTCTGAGCGTTTTGGGCTTATGGGCGATGGTAAAGATGCTAAACCAAAGGTACAAAACCAAAACCTTTGAATTACTTGACATGCTCAATCGAAGCACGGGGGAAACTACCTCTTCGTTTTTCTTAAAAAAAAATATCCAATAGGAAAAAGACCAATGCACGAATGCCAAATTTCAAGAGAGGCCCCTCAGTATTTTACCAGTTTTTTTATGTATCGGCTGATTTATCTGCCGAACATAACATGTTGATTATCAGCGTTTTATAATTGGCAGAATGGTTGAACAAAAAATCTATACATAGAAAAGGTGCAGCGCACTGTAATATTTGTAGCATATCAATTACCCAATTTTTCTAAGGTGCAGCGCACCGAAACATCTCTGATTACGAGCTTCTGCACCTTTTGAACCTCGATGATGGCGATTGCTACAAATATTACGGTGCGCTGCACCTTTTGCACCTCGACATTGGCGATTGCCATAAATATACGGACGTGAAATTGGTTTTGGGATTTTATATTTCAGGTCTCAATTGCCTCCATCTTCAGATGGGGGACAATAAATAGGAGAAAGTAACCATTCGTTTTAAAAATACCAAATCATAAGTGAGGAGTCAAAAAAAAAATTAATTTTGCGCCCTAAAATTTATTTTACTGTTATGAAAAAAATAAAAATACCTGCTCATTTTAGCTACTTTTTGAGCGTATATGGTTACAGTTTACTTTTCTATTTTTGTTTTCGTTTGATATTGGTCGCCTTCACGTGGGAGTATGCGAATGGTGTACCTGCGGCGGATAAATTTGTCCGCATCGCAAAAGCGATTTTAATGGGGACAGTTTTCGACTCCATGGTATCGTTGATTATCTTGTTTTTTCCGTTCTTAATATTCACCATTTTACACACTTTTAGCTACAATAAGCATTGGATACTGAGGGGGGTGCATTATCTGATGATGGTCGCTTTTAGCCTTAGTTTTTTTATGTGTGTGGGCGATATTCCGTTTTTTTCGGTGTTTTATTCAAGGCTCAATGCGGTGATTTTTGATTGGGCGGACCCAAGCGATATTACGTTTAATATTACCAAAACGTTTTGGCATTTTTTCCTCATTGTGTTGTCTATTTTGGGCTTTTTTGCATGGCTATGTGGTCGTTCTTTGAACAAATACGTATTGACAGACCAGAACAAAAATCCTTATTTTTCGCCTTTATCGGCTATTATTTCCTTTGTTTTGGTCGGAATAATGGGTTTTACGTTTGTAAAAAAGGTGAATAGCGATACGCCGATTGAAGCCCAAGCCGCCCACTTTTCTGAGTATGCGTACCCCAACCAAATCACGCTGAATGCGTCTTACACCTTCGTAAAAAGTCTGTACGGTCTGAAAAAAGATGCGGATATTTATAAGTTCAAATTGATGCCAGAAGACACCGCTTTGAGCATCATGCGTGAGCAATTGGGCTTGACTGGGCAGCCGTGGTTGGACGGTTCGCCGTTGGCTCGAAAAGTGGATTTTGACACGCCGCCCTTGAAGCACAATGTGGTTTTGATATTGATGGAAAGCATGTCATCGCACTACATTGCACGGTTCAAAAACATGCCTTTGGAAGACGGAAAACAAATGGTATTGACCCCATATTTGGATAGTTTGACCAAAGAATCCATCTTTTTTGACAACTTTTTTTCGAGTGGTGTGCATACCTCAAACGGTATTTATTCGTCGTTGAATGGCTATCCGATTATCCCAGGAGCGCACCCTTTGATGCGCAATCCGATTGAAAAATATGACCGAAATTTGCCCGAAATACTGAGGGGCCAAGGTTACAGTACAAGTTTCTTCTTTTCGCACGATAAATTATTCGATAATATGAGTCCATTTTTAGTGGCAAATGGTATCGAAAAACAGTACAGTCAAGAGGATTATCCGAAGGCAGATATTGTGAACACATGGGGCTTACCCGACCATAAATTGCTCCGTTTTGCGATTCCAAAAATTACGGAATCGGCGGCAACGGGCAAGCCGTTTTTTACGACACTTTTAACCATCAGTCACCATGCGCCTTTTTATTTTCCGAAAGATATTGATTTAAAATATAATGCACAAAAGGCTGAAAATCATATAGTTGAGTATTCTGATTGGGCGATTCGGGATTTTATGGAGAAAGCAAAAACGCAACCGTGGTTCGATAATACCATCTTTCTTTTGGTAGCTGACCACGGCACAATGGCGGGTGTAAACGACTACGATTTGCCCCTTTCGATGACCCACGTACCGATGTTTATTTACGCCCCAAAACTCATAAAACCAGCAATAAAAAAGACGATGGGCGGGCAAATCGACATACCCGAAATCGTTTTAGGTCTCCTACGGATTCCGCACGTCAACAACTCATTTGGGATGGATATACTGAGGGGCCCTCGTGATGCCATATTTTTCCAAAATGATTCAAAAATTGGCTCGGCTGATTCCACGTTGTTTTCGATTTATAGAACGAGTGCGGAACAACAAGGTGTTTACAAATATCAAGAACGCAGCATCGAAGATTTATCAAAAACGGCAGGCGAAAGAGGGCGTTATTTGGAACGGCTTTCGATGGCGGCCCCACAGGCGGCACAATGGATGATTCGGAATGGGAAGACGAAGTAGGATTTTATGCTAATTTTTCGCTGCCAAAATCAAATCCACAAATCGTTTTGTGTGGTCGGCTAAAAAAATGGGTATGTTGAGCAAGCCGTTATTGTATTCAAGATTTTTTAACGAATAGCGAATTTTCAAAAAAGGCGCATATTTATTAGCATAAAAAGCCAAACTTTTACTCCTAACATTTTCATCGGATTTTACTTCAATCGGTATAATTTTATTTTGATATTGAAGTAAAAAATCTACTTCTGCAATGGCATCAGATGTCCAATAACTTAGGGGCGTATCAAATTGGGTTATCAGGCTTTGTAGTATGTAGTTTTCCGTCAATGCGCCTTTAAATTCGGTAAAAAGGCGATTACCTTCCTTGAAAATAATGGGGTCTAACTTGGTTTGAAGTCTCAACAAACCAATATCTAACAAGTAAATTTTAAATGCTGATAAATCACTGTAAAATGAAATAGGAAACTCTGGTTTTTTGCAAAGAGGCACACGGTGAACGAGTCCCGCTTGTTCTAACCATAAAATAGCATTTTCGTATTCTCTCGCACGTGCGCCTTCTCGGACGGTCTGATACAGAAATTTCTTATTTTCTCGGGCTAATTGCGAAGGCACGGCATCCCAAACATACTTTATTTTAATAGCCTCTTTTTTTTCAGCGTGTTTTGAAAAATCCAAGGCGTATGCGCCTTGAATTTGATTCAGACTTTTTTCGATTTCAAAAATATCAATCGTTTCCACCATACGCAAGGCAGGTTCGGGCATACCGCCACAAATCATATAGGCTTTAAAATTTTCTACAAATTGGTTGTATATTTCGTCCAACAAAGGCTCAAAAGGCGTAGTAATGGTGTGTGCGTAGTGGTAAAGCTGCGGATTTTTAGATTTTAAAAACTCATGAAAAGTGAGTGGATACAATTGTAAAAACTCCACCTTACCTACGGGAAAAGATTTGCTTGTGCCGAGACTAATACCCAACAACGAACCCGCTGCAATGATAGCATATTCAGGTGCGTTTTCGCTAAAATATTTTAAAGAATTGAGTGCTTCTTCACATTCTTGAATTTCGTCAAAAACAATGAGTGTACGGCCCGCATCAATAATTTTACCGTGAATGATTGACAGATTATTCAAGAGCCTATCTACCTGTTTTGTTTTCAGAAAAATTTGGGCTAATTCGGGTCGTTCTTCAAAGTTGAAATAGGCCATATCGTCAAATTGGGTTTTGCCAAAATGTCGAATAAGCGAGGTTTTACCTGTTTGTCTTGCCCCTTGTAAAATGAGTGGTTTTCTATATTTTCCATCTCTCCATTTTATAAGGTCTGCGTATAGATTTCGTTCAAAAAACATGGCTTAAAATGATTTTAGAGAAAGTGATTTTTTTGTAAAAATAGACATATTTTTGAAAAATACAATAATTAATCAAGATTATGTGATTTTTTACACATTTTGGTCACTAATTATTGTAAAAACCGAATTACAGTATGGATTGAGCAAGTTTATTTTACCTCAATAAATTTAATTTTTCACAATATAATTTAATGGAGGAACAGACGGCACTCCACAATCCCATGGGCATTTCAGTTTTATGACTTGAAATTGGAAAACGTCTCCAACCTTAGCCCGTTGCATCACTTCTCGATTTTTGGCATTCAGGTTAGCTCCTTCGTTGTATAAATCAACAGCATCGCCGTTTTTGGGTATATACATGATGTGGTAGTTTGAAATAGTGCATTTTGCATCAAAATCGAAGTTTTGGTATTGTGTCATAATGCCTTCGGGTCGGCTATTGCCCACATTATTTAAAACAACCTCTGGGTCTGGCATCGGTTTAACTCTAAACTCGTGATTGACAATTTTTCCATCCCATTCAACAGAAACAATCATTTTTCCAGGGCGAGAAGCGATGATTATATACTGTTCATTTTGTAATTTTTGAATGTCTCCACCCGTTGCCGTTACTTTAATTTTATCGTTAGAAACACCGCCAATAGCTATCGTAACAGGGTTGTTAGTGCCGATGTAAACGATGTTCATTTTTTCAGCGGCAACGGCTACTTGTTGTGCTGATAGGTTTTTAGAAAGCGCAATTAGGAAGATAAAAAAGATGTATTTTGACATGGGAAATAGGTTTTTTAAGTGAAAATACTGAGGGGGGTATCTGATTTAACTCATTGATAATCAATCTCTTATATGACAAGTTATCGTTTTTCTTAGCGTTCTTGGTAAAATATCTCCGGGCAACTTACATTTTATTTCGCTAAAAATAATGGTATCGTCTTTTTGTGCTGTGAGCATTAATTCAAAGCTTGATTTATCGCAACATCCAATGGCAATAATTTCTTTAAATTCCTTTTTTTTTGAAAAACGTGTCATTTTAAAGCTATGAATTAATGCTTTAGCATCAAATCCATAACCCATAATTATTGCGATTACACCTGTGTAACTTTCTTTAGGATAAGAATTGTATTCAGAACTATTACTTAAACTCGGTTCGGGGTCACTCATTGACAATACCCTAAATTTCTTTTCCGCTTTCCCACCGTGCCACTCAATGGATACAATAGCCAAACCTGTTTTTGAAGTTAACACATCATAGCCACCATCAGAATTTTTGGCAATACTCCCATTGTCAATAGTCACTTTTAATTTGCTGTCATCAATACCTTCCACGGCTACGGAAATGGGGTTCGTTACGCCCATATACAAGACGTTCATTTTTTCAAGAGCGATTACGGGTTTTTGAGCAAAGTTTTTTAAAGAAAAAAGAAGAATTAATATTAGAGCAATTTGTTTTCTCATAGGAAAGCGATGTTTTTTAGAATTGACAAAAATTTAAAAAAAAACGCAAACCTCTATTTGAAATTGTTTTGCGCAGTTTTTTTTAGTGCTATCTTTTTACGAAAGCACCATATTTTACATTGCACGATGTAAATTTGATTAAAAATACTGAGGGGGTCACACTTTCTCCTTCGCCCATTGATTTATTCGATTTCGGGCTGGTAATTCCACAAAGCGGTATGTCAAATAGGAAACAAGGAGCGTAAAAGCCACGAAAGCAACACAAATCAGCCAACCTGTGAGCATATCCATTTTGGGTGGTGGGCCAGTGAGTATGACTGCGGGTTTACCAATGTTTTGCATGGCCATGATTGTGAAAAGGGTGTAAATCAAAGGCTGGTGTACTAAATAAATTGAAAATGACCAATCTCCTAATCGTTGCAAGGCTTTTATGTTAAAAAAAGCATCCATTTTGGGGCTACCATAAGCGGCTGACAACAATATGAGCGGGAAAAAACTTACTGAAAACACATCGGGAACGGCAAAGTGAAGGCATAAACACAAGCCAATTGTGAAGGCAATGAGCGTGTAACCATTCCCAAAAAATTTGCGGGCAAACCCCTCGATATAGCCTTGATACATCATCATACCTAAGATAAAACCAAGCAAACAACGCAAAAAACCGAACTGATAAGCCACATTTATGCTCATAAATTCAAATTTAACTTTGGTAAAAGGAATGGAAGCGGGTACCGTTACTATCGGAACGATTAAAAAAGTAATGGCTAAATAACCCGCAAAACAAGCCAACACAAGCAATACTCGGCTTACTGAATTGAGTTTTGAAAAAGGTTTTACCAAAAAAGGAAAAAGCATATACATCCACCATTCGGTACTGATTGACCACGAAGCATTGTTCCAAGTAAACCATTCATTCACATTCATGCTGTGGATGAGAAAAAGGTGGCTTGGTATTGCCCAAAAATTGTTGGTAACAATTGACATGGGGTTGCGTTCTACGCCGCCCGCCGCCATGAATATCAACGGTAAGGCAACACAATAGAGCAAGGTTAATAGATGTAAAGGATATATGCGGGCAAAACGAGCGATAGTAAAGCGTTTGAAAGCGGCACCCGACACCTCGTTTTTGAACCACTGCCCATAAACGTGCAACATGATGAATCCGCTGAGGATGAAAAAGAAATCTACCATCAAATACATCCGATTGAATAGAAAGGAATCTTTAAATTTGAGTAGTACATCGCCACCACGACCAATATTGAGGTCAACGTGAAAAATTACGGTTAATATGGCGGCAATGCCTCTCAAGGGTGTTAAGTTGGATAAATAGGGAATGGTTTTCATCAATTTATTGAATTTTACGTTGATTTTTTAATTTATAAAGGTGAAGATATAAAATAAAAAATATTCCCCCCATTTATGTGAACGGTAAGATTCATTGAGTGAACGCTTGAAATCGGCTTTTTAATGGTTAAAAAAAGGGCGCAAAACCACTCCCTCAATAAATCGGTTATTCACTTAAAAAATAAACACTTTTTAGATAGAAAGTCTTACTTTACGCTTGTAATTTTATAAATCATTAAAACGAAATCATGCGGATTTATTTGACTTTATGGATAATTTTAATTGGTTCGCTATTGAGCGCACAAAAGCCTTTTGTGGTTCATGGCACACCTAATTGGGAGAATGGTGTTTTCATCAACGAATCGGTGCTTTTTTATGAAGACAAAGCGCGTGAACCACTGACTTTGGCGCAGGTGCAGCAACTGCAAACATTCCGTCCTTTTTCAGAAAAACGAAATGAACGAGTCACGAAATCACCCGTTACAGCCATACGCACGTGGCTAAAATTTGTGATTCAGAATACGCACCCGACCGATACGGCGCAGTTGATTTTTTTTATGGGTTCTCATTCACATGGCTTTTTGTATCAAGAAAATCAACTTATTTATACTGGTGGTTTACGGCATGTTGTAAAGGGATATGTGCCACACGTTGGATACTTAGACTTAAATATGCCACCCCTCAGTACCCATACTTATTGGTTGCAGGTGTGCGATTATGAGACGAGTATTATGCCTGTTATGGCACAATTGAACACACGATTTACGGGCATAAAAATGTTAGCGACCTCTTCAATAAGCTACACACTGTTGCTCTTTGTAATGAGTATTTTAGTCGGCTGTTTATTGTTCATGACGCTTTACTCGCTATATCATTATTGGCTTACCCGTGACCCCGTTTTTGGCTATTACACGATGTATGTTTTTTCCGCTTTGTTGGTAACATGGTTGGGCGTGGAAGGGCGTTTTTCAATGTTTTATTTATCAAAATGGCTCAAATTCAATATAGCGGGAGAAAGAAATTATGAAGTCATTAGTTTTAGTTTTGTAGTACCAATATTTTATATTTTGTTTGTGTCTAAAATTACGGAAATACCCAAAATACACCCACGCATTTGGCTAATATTAAAAGTATTTATAGGTATCTTGATTGGTCAGTTTTTGCTTTCGACTTACCAATCTTACACGGGTATTTATTTTTACTCCAATGCCTATTATCTCAACAAAAATACGGTGGCGTTGGTGTCCACATTTCTGTTGTTTTATAGTGTTTGGCGGAGCAAATCGCCCATAAAAGCCTATTTATTAACGGGCATATCCGTTTTTACGATATTTGTTTTTATACCATTATATTCAAATTTCTTTTTTAAAGGTTTAGATGACAGCCCCAACTTACAACCGATTGTGAATTTAGTGATGTTCTGGGTTTTTCTGGGCTTAACCCTCGAAGCCATTTGTTTTGCTTTTGCTTTGGCTTACAGGAACTATTTAATTGAAATTGAAAAAAATCAAATGCAGGTGCAATATGCGCTGACTTTAGAAAAAGAATTGGCAAAAAGAACCGAGGAAGTGATAGAACAAGGTAAGGTATTGGAAGAACAACGGTTCAAACAACTCGAAACGGTATTTGAGCAACGTTTGGCAGAAACAGAAATGGCGGCTTTACGGGCGCAAATGAATCCACATTTTATCTTTAATTGTTTAAATTCTATCAAATTATATACCCTCGAAAATGACTCGGCGATGGCTTCTGATTATTTGAGCAAATTTTCAAAGCTTATTCGGATGGTTTTAGAAAACTCCCGTTGCGAAAAAATAACTTTAGAGAATGAGTTGGAAACATTGCGTTTATACGTTTATATGGAAGCCATGCGCTTTAAAAACAAAGTAAAATATACGATTGAGGTAGAGGAAGCCATTGACCCACAATTTGTAGAAATACCGCCTTTGCTGTTACAGCCTTACGTCGAAAATGCGATATGGCACGGTTTAATGCACCGTGATGAAGGTGGCACGATACAGGTTAAAGTCACACAGCCAGATGACGACTTGCTGCAAGTCGAAATCACGGACGATGGTATTGGCAGAAAGGCCTCCGCCGATTTGAAAAGTAAGTCAGCCACCAAACGAAAATCATTAGGTATGAAAATGACAACCGACCGTATAGAACTCATCAATCAACGGTTTCAAAATAATACCCACGTGCAAGTGATTGACCTCGTTGATACTGAGGGGGGAGCTTTGGGAACAAAAGTTATCATTGAAATTCCAATTTAGACCTATGATTAAAGCCATTATTATTGACGACGAACCTGATTGCGTGCGTCTTCTGTCGCTTCAAATAAAAATGTTCTGCCCAACGGTTGAAGTATTGGCTGAATGTACGAATCCTCAAGAAGGCTTGGCTTTGTTGCAACAAACGCCAATTGATGTTTTATTTCTCGACATCGAAATGCCCCAAATAAATGGTTTTCAGCTCCTTGAAACGTTGGGGGAATTGCCCTTTGCGGTTGTCTTTACAACGGCTTACGACCAATTTGCCGTCAAAGCATTTAAGTATAGTGCCATCGACTATTTGCTCAAACCGATTGAAGCAAAGGACTTACAAGATGCTATCAAAAAATTAGAAAAAAGGCAAATAATAAACAGCAATCAATTAGAAATATTGAAGCAAAATCTTAATTCCACCCAAAAAAGACCACACGATAAAATCGCTTTACCCTACAAAGACGGTGTTATTTTCGTTGAATATAGAAATATCCTTTATTGCGAATCCGATGATAATTATACCCAATTTCATCTTGTGGATGGACATAAATACTTGGTTTCCAAGACCTTGCGTGAAGTGCAGGAGGTGTTGGAAGAACTGAATTTTTTGCGGGTGCATCGGCAATATTTGGTGAACCTTGACCACATAATTCGTTTCAGCAAGTCTGAAGGAGCAACGGTAATTTTGAGCGGCGAACAATCAATCCCTGTTGCACGAAGTCAAAAAGATAAGTTAATTGAACGGTTTGGTTGGTTATAAACCCATTGGTTGTTTCTTGATAAGTTCGGCAAAAATTCCCCAAAAATTATTTTATCATTTGTCAAAATTGGTATAGCCCAAACGAAAACTCATGTATTTTAATTGTTTTCCTTTTTTTCTTTTGAAAGTATAGAAAAAACCCCACCTTTACGGATATTATCTAAACATCATATCTAACTATGCGGCTTACAATTTTACTCACTTTTGTTTTGTGGTTCTCACAAAACGGCTTTTCGCAATATGGCGATAGCATTATTCATTATTCCGTTGAAAACGGATTAGCGGGCAATTTCATTTTCCGAGCCTACCAAGATAGCAAAGGTTTTATGTGGTTTCCAACCAATAGAGGTTTGACTCGATTCGACGGCAGTCGCTTTAAAAATTTTGTTGATGCCGATGTTAAAAATCTTGTTTTAAGACCTTTGGCAGTTGGAGAAGATAGTCACCAAAGGCTTTGGCTCTACACCGCTTCTCAACATTTTTGTTATTTTGATTTACAAAAAAACAGATTTTTTACTACAAAGAACAATACAGATGCGCCCAAACTTTCTTACATAACGTATTTTTTTGAAGCCTCACCCAAGAAACTGATTATTCACACGAGTAATCAAATAATTTATGAGTTAGACGAAAACCTAAACATTGTTTCTTGGAAAAAAAATACGCAGAAGGCGGCTATTACGCCCAAGAATTACCCTAAAATCAATGCCGATGTATCAATGTTCAATTACACAAAAGATTCAATTTATACGCATTTCAAAGGGATAAATTTGCCGACGAATATTGTGCATTATCCTTCGGGTTATGCCATTGCAAGAATCTATACGGATAGTGCTTTTTTTTATGTTCAAGGACAAAACCTTGGTGTTTTTAGTCATGGAAAAACGCTTGTTAAAAACATTTTAGACATAAGCGGTTATAAAAACGCCTTGAATCTTCAAATTTTTGATGTTGGTTCGCCCAAGAGAGCTTTGGTAAAATCTGACAAAGTGTTTTTTGTGGTGGATGAAAACCTAAATAGACTCCCTGAATTTGATTTTATCAACAATTATGACCTCAATACCATATATTTTGACCACAAAGATAATCTCTGGATTTGTACTCGTGAAAATGGTATTTATCTTAAAATAAGAGAGAAAAAGCCCACTATTTTGCCAGTTTATTTAGAAAAAAAAGGTGTTTATCAATTGGCAAATGATAAAAAAGGTAATTTGTTTGTCGGCAATAATTTGGGTGAAATTTTTATTTTTCGAGATACAATATACCGCAAATTAAACATTCAAAATAGCCCCAAAGCCCCCATTACTCAAATGTATTTTGACTCAAAAGGCAATCTTTTTGTGGCGTGGAAAGTGGT
>JAYTMW010000019.1:0-9460 GCA_043728105.1 Saprospiraceae bacterium
CGTCCGACCTTTTGTATAAACCAATAATTTATCTCTATCTTTAAAAATTTGAGATAAAACATCCACCGCTTTGTCGAGATAACCGCCTGAATTTTGACGCAAATCAATCACCAAGTCTTGCATGTTTTTGTTCTCATACAATTTTTCTAAACCTATATTAAATTCCTTAGTGGTGTTATTACTAAAACGGCTGATTCGGATATAACCCGTTTGATTGTCCAACATCGTCGCCACTTCCACCGAATGAATCGCCACCCGTTCACGAGTGAGTGTATATGATTTTGGTTTTTCACCCGACCCCCTCAGTATTTTCATCGAAACTTCCGTGCCACGCTCGCCATGAAGCACTTTATTGAGCCACCGCAAATCTTTACCAATCGCATTTGAATCGTTTACAGATAGAATTTTATCACCCGACATTAAACCCACCGTTGCGGCGGGGCTATCGAGCAAAGGAGAAATGATGGTGAAAGTATCGTTCAACAAAATAGTTTCCAAACCCACGCCTTCATATTCGCCTTCAAGGTCTTCATTGATTTCTTTGGCTTTTTCGGTGGGGATAAAAACGGAATGTGGGTCAAGTTCTTGAAGAATATTATTGATGGATTTGTCCACCAGCACGTTGTTGTCAATCGCATCCACATATTTTGCATCTATATAACGTAGGATTTCTTCGATACGCCCCTGCCCCACTATTTCTTCGTTGCTCATTTTATTGTCTTGATGACGTGGCGCAAAACTAATGAGGGTCTCATTTTTCATTTTAAAACCTACCGCCAAACCAATAGCTAATGCCAAAGCAAGCAAAAGCGGCATAAGAATCTCCTTCTTTGCGGGTGTAGTCTCTATTATATTATTATTTTCGTTTTCTTGCATTTAAAATTATTGTGGGAAAAATTTTCTGTAATTACTATAATGAAGGACAAAATTAAGGTTATTTGTTTCAGAATTTTTAGAAAACATATTTTTATTAGAAAGAATTTGAAAAAAAAATTAAAAGTCCTTTTTAATAGCTGAATTAAGTATTTTAGGTTACGAATTTACGAATTTGATACCCCCTCAGTATTTTGGAAAATAAAATAAAATAGCTAAGTATTTGCTTAAAAATATCTTATCAAAAAGGTTAAACAAAACAATCATTTGTTAAACAAAATGCAATTTATCAACCCTATTGACCTCATAAATTACGAATTTTTTATCGTTTGACTAAAAAAAATAAAAATAATGTAAAAAAAATAAAAAAGCCTTTATATTTGTTAGGTCATTTGGCATAAGACTAAACCTATATTTCTAACACATCCGTATTGAGAAATGAGCAAATTATTAGAATTAGATGACGTTGATAAGCAAATCCTTTCCATCTTAATGAAAGATGCGAAAGAGCCATACACCGAAATAGCCAAGAAAATACATGTTTCGGGCGGTACGGTTCACGTGAGGATGCGCAAATTGGAAGAAATGGGCATCGTAACAGGCGCAAGTTTATCCATTGATTACACCAAATTAGGCTACGATATTAGTGCCTTTTTGGGTATTTATCTTGATAAAAGTTCGCTTTATGATGAAGTGGCGGAGGAATTAAAAAAAATTCCAGAGGTTGTGGCGGCTCATTATACCACGGGCATTTACAGCATTTTCGCAAAAATAATCTGCCGTGATACCTCACATTTGAAGTCAATTTTGCACGATAAAATTCAAAAAATATCAGGTATTCAAAGAACTGAAACATTCATTGCTTTGCAAGAAAGTATTAATCGTCCAATCGACGTTTCAATTGAAGACAATGGTTAATTTTTAAATTTCATCCTCTTTTAAATTTATACTACAGCAAAAACCATCTTTCGGGGTGCGTTTTTGCTTTTTTTTGAAAAAAATTTTCCCGTAAATAATTCCTCCTCTCAGTATTCTAAAGAAATTTTCAATTGAAAACATAAAAAGTAACCTGATTAAGGTATATTGTTTATTTTATATTGGTTTTTTAAAATTTATTTCCCTTCAACTCTTGTTTGTGAAAAAATGTGTGCCTATTTTTGTCGGGCATATCCGATTTATAGCTTGCTCTAAGCATTACCACTGAACATAATTAACCAAATAGAAAACTGAAACAAATTTAATTTATGAACAAAATAAAAAGTGACTATCCCATGAGGTTATTTAGACACCTAAGCCTGCCTATTATTTTGGCAAGTATCGTTTTGCTTACATTTTCAGCGTGTAAGAATGATGATCAAGTTATTGTCCAACCGTTTAAAACGGTAAAAGATTTCGATTCGAAAGTTGTACAAGATTGGCAAGATTTGTTTTTGCAAATTGAACGTTATGCAACTGTTTATCGCCCCTGCCCTGCCGCTCGTATGTTAGGCTATGTGGGTTTGGCCGCTTATGAATCTTCGGTAGCGGGCATGCCAGAATACCAATCTATTGCAACTCGTTATCCAAATCTTCAAATTCCACAAGTTGAGCAAGGCAAAGAATATCATTGGCCCACAGTTGTTAATAGTGTGTATGCCACAATGTTCAAAAAGTTTTTTGCCAATGTTCGTACAAACGATTTATTGAAAATTGCCTCGCTTGAAAGTTCAATTAATACTGAATTTGCAAACAAGGTTCAAAACGATCTCATTCGTCGTTCAAAAGATTACGGTGTAAATGTCGCTAACTCGGTTTGGGATTATTCTGCAACTGATAAAGACGGACATGATAAATATTTGGAGGCTCGCCCTGCAAGTTATGCCGCACCGACAGGCCCCGGCAAATGGGCACCTACTGCACCAGGCAAAGAGATTGCAATGTTTCCTTATTGGGGTAAAGTGCGCACGTTCGCTATTCGTGAAGAAGACAAATTGGCTCGTCCGCCTTTGGCTTATTCAGAAGATAAAACGTCGTATTATTATACACAAGCTTTGGAGGTTTATGCTGCCACTACCCCTCAGTCAAACGAAAATCGTTGGATTGCGGAGTTTTGGAGCGATGATGTTTTGGGTTTCACTTTCAGCCCACCGTCTCGTTGGGTAGCCATTGCAAATCAAGCGATGGTACTTGAAAATTCAAGTCTTGAAAAGGGTGTTATGGCGGCTGTAAAAGTAGGTATCGCCTTAAATGATGCGTCTGTTTCTTGTTGGAACTCTAAGTTCTATTACAATGTGGAGCGTCCTTCAACATATATCAATAAATTTATCAGTCCAAGTTGGGCAGTTGAGCCATTAACAAGCACAGGTTTCTTGAAAAGCACTCCTTCATTCCCCGCATATCCGAGTGGTCACTCTACTTTTGGAGCTGCTGCGGCTGAAGCTTTAACTTCTGTTTTTGGTACAAATGTAGCCATGACGGATAGATGCCACGAAGGCAGAACTGATTTCAACGGCAAGCCTCGTTCGTTCAACAATTTCTACGAAATGGCAGAAGAAAATGCTTATTCTCGTATATGGTTGGGCGTTCACTGGCGTATGGATTGTGAAGAAGGTGTTAGATTGGGCTATTTGGTTGGTCGTCGTGTGAATGCGTTGCCTTTTAAAAAATAGTATTGAGTATTGAGTATTGAGTATTGAGTAAAAAAACGCAAATGGGGGTTTTCCTGTTTGCGTTTTTTTGTGTTTTAGAATGTACCCCTTAGTATTTTGGTTTCTAATTTTCAATTTTTAATTCTTAATTTTTAATTCTTATCCACTACAATCTATCAACTTCTTAACCTAATTTTGCGCCATGAGAGAAAATGAAAAAGCCGTTCAAATTACCAAAAAGTGGATAGAAGCCTTTGTTTTAGGCTTAAATTTATGCCCGTTTGCCCGTCATCCTTACAAATATGACAAAATTCGGTATGTTGTTTTTGAAGGCGACAACTTGGAAGCCTTGTGCGATATGCTTAAAAAAGAAATGGAGTTGCTCGATGAAACTACGCCCGCCATTTTGGAAACCACCGTCATCATCGCAAACACAGGTTTTTCGGATTTTGAAAATTATCTCTCCGCTCTTTTTGATGCTGATGCACTTTTAGAAGAGTTGGATTATGAAGGTGTTTATCAAATTGCATCTTTCCATCCTGATTACAAATTTGAAGGCACCGATTCTACTGATGTGACAAATTACACCAATCGCTCGCCTTTCCCGATGTTTCATCTTTTGAGAGAAGACAGTATAACACGCTCGCTCGATGCCTTTCCTGAAGTGGGTGACATTTTGAATCAGAATCAAGAAACGATGAATAAACTCGGTTTAACCAAAGTAAAAAAAATGTTAGATGACGTACAAAGAACGCCTTAATACCTTAGTTGATTTAGGTAAAATGCTAACGCCCGAAAATGATGCGCTGCAAACAATTGTGCGCAAAACTGCCTTACAAAATTCATGGTTTACAGAAGCAAATCAGTGGAAAGCTATTGCTGAAATTCGTGCGGCTTTCCTTCAAAAAGACAAATTAGAAGCGTGGTTGAAGCCTTATTTTTTGCAAAATACTGAGGGGGTACCAACAAAAACAGTGGCTTTAATTTTAGCGGGAAATATTCCATTGGTTGGTTTTCACGACATCATCAGCGTGTACCTCACGGGGCATAAATCGTTGATAAAACTGTCTGATAAAGACCCTTTTTTCGTACCTTTTTTGATAGAACAATTGTCAACTTTGAATGTGCCAATTGAACAATATTTTGCCATTTCTGAAAGCCAGATGAAGGATTTTGATGCTGTAATAGCTACGGGCAGTAACAATTCGGCTCGCTATTTTGATGCTTATTTTGGTAAATATCCTAATATTATTCGTAAAAACAGAAATGCTGTAGGCATACTGAGGGGTGATGAAACGACGGAAGATTTGGCGGAATTGGGTAACGATGTTTTCACTTATTTTGGCTTGGGTTGTCGCAATGTGTCTAAAATTTATGTTCCAAAAGAGTATAATTTCCACCCACTTTTGGAGGCATTACATGAGCATAATGAACTCGTTTTGCACGATAAATTCAAGAACAATTTTGATTATCAGTTTACATTAACCATCTTAAATAAAATCCAACATCAAGCGAACGGCTGCATCATTATGGTTGAAAACAAAGCCATAACATCGCCAATAGCTATGCTTTTTTATGAATATTATGATGGTTTTGAACAATTATCTAAGGATTTATTAGTAAGAAAAGAAGAAATACAATGCGTGGTATCTAAACATAAAATCGAAGGTTTGCCGTGTTTTGATTTTGGCGAAGCCCAAAAACCTGCCTTGAATGATTATGCGGATGGGGAAGATACAATTCAGTTTTTACTTGAATTATGAGACTTTAAAATTCTCCGAGGGTTTGAAACCCTCGGAGAATTACATCAATTAAATTCGCCTACCTGCTTTTCCAAATCACTTCCTCCACACCCAAATCCTGCCCTACTTTTCTACCCAAAACAAAAAGGTAATCTGAAAGCCGATTGAGGTAAATAATACTGAGGGGGTCAACATTCAAAGCCACCACCAAACGCTCCACCCGACGGCAAACCGTGCGTGCAATATTGCAATGCGAAACCGTCAGATGCCCACCAGGAAGGATAAAATTTTTCAAAGCTGGCAACGCACTTTCCATGCTATCTATTTGATTTTCAAGGAGTTGTATGTCCGTTTCTTTCAAATCGGGTGTCATCATGTTCTTTTCGGGGTCACTTGCTAACACCGCTCCGATGGTAAAAAGCCGGTCTTGAATCGCCTTCAAAACGTCTCGATACTGAGGGGTCGCTATCAAATCTCTTAACAACCCGATATGAGAATTGAGTTCATCCACCGTGCCATAAGCCTCCACACGTGGGTGGAATTTGGATACACGTGCGCCCCCGTAAAGCCCTGTTTCGCCTGTGTCACCTGTTTTAGTATAAATTTTAAATGCCATTAATTTGAATGATAAATTATAAATGATGAACTATGAATTACATAATTTTTTTCGGAACGAAATAAAAACCCAAAGGTAAAACTATGATTATGAGGAATACAATTCGAGTTAAAAAAGTTTTTTTTTATTTTGAAATAAAATCAAAATTATTGTAAACACTTCACGCTCAAATTTTTAATTTTTAATTTTTAATTCTTAGATAATACTGAGGGGTATGATTAATTTTGCAAAAAATTTAAAAATGGATAATAGCATTAGCATTGGTCACACACGAAAGCCGCACGGATTAAAAGGCGAAATAAAATTAGCCATTGAGGAACGTTATGTAGAGGATTTGCTCCTCGCCGACATCGTTTTGTTGGATATTAGAGGTAAAAAAACGCCTTTTTTCGTCGAAGATATACGCATTGGCAACAACATCATCGCCAAATTTGAAGACATTGATACGCCCGAAACGGCTTTGAGTATTTCATCCAAAGAGATTTTCCTCCGTGCCACCGACCTTTTAGCCGATGATGAACGGGAAATGATTATCGAAAAAATGCCCTTTGAACATTGCATCGGTTACACTATTTTTGACGGTGAAAATAAGGTGGGTATCATCGAAAATATTGAGGAGTTTCCACAACAAGAAATGGCTATTTTGCAATACGAAAATCGTGAATTGCTTGTGCCTTTGAATGAGAATTTTATCGTGCGGATGGATGATGTGGCTAAAGAAATTCACATGAATTTGCCTGAGGGGATTTTGGATTTGTAGATACACACAGCCGTGTGTATCTACAAAAGATTAAATTTATCTATATTCAACATGTTGATTATCAACACTTTAAATCCTCCAAGAGTTTAAAACTCTTGGAGGATTAGTTTATCCATCAGCGGTTAAAACCACCGCTACATTACTGCCCCACTTTCACCCGTATCCCCTCCGAATGACTCGTAAACTCAGGCGCATACATACACTGAATTGTCGTCACGCCATTTGAAAAATCGCCTTTGTGATTCACCACCAATGGATATTCAAAAACATACGTGCCTTTTGGTAAATAAGAAATAAAGAAATTGGTTGCAGCGTCACGTGTACTTTCGTAGTAGCCCAAACCACCTTGCCATTTGTAGCTACTGATGACATTTGTCGGTTCAAAACCTGCCGCCCGCATGTCTTTCATGTGTACGTATTCCATGTCCCTATCCACCCGCAACTCGATTCTGACCTTGATTTTGTCGCCAGGACTGAGGGGGGTCTTGTCCGTGATGGGCGACATTACTTTCCCACGGTCGGAATTGGTTTCTTTGAACAGTTGTTTCACCATTTTCAAAGGCGTTTCTTTGAAGGTTTTTATTTTGTCCAAATTTTCAAAATATTGATAGTACATAGCACCCCAAGCCACGGATTTGTTCGGATTTTTGACACTCACATCACCCAATTGTGGTTTAATTTCTTCGGGTTTGTAGGCAATTTTGAAATATCCCGTTCCCGCTTCTTTTTGAGCGTTAACCATATCAAAACTGTTGCCGCCCAACGAAACGGTTACATCGGCTTCTTCTGCCAACCAATTATCGCCCGACAACAAGAGCGCATACACAGCGTTTGCGGTGGCTTTTGTGGTCTTCCAATCGTTGGTTTGCTTATTTTTTAAGAGCCAAACTTTACACTCGTCCACTACTTTTGCGTCTTTTAAAGCCGTAAAAAACTCAATTAATGTGGAGTGGGTTTCAATCGGCAACTCGTTCCAACGATAGCCGTAATCATTTTTCCAATACATGCCCAACTCCTCGTTGTTGATGGCTCGCTCTTTCAAACTTTTTGAAATGGCATCCACAACGTTGCGTTTTTCATTTTGATTTAAACAAAATAAACCGATTAATGCCTGTTCATAAATACTCTTTTTCGTCCAATATTTTTCCATTTGACCCACGTAATACGCATACATCGGTTCGGTTTTTGGAAGCGGGTCAAAGCCATTTAACGACTGGCTGTAAAAGAAGTGAATCATCATACTATTGAGGTTGTCGTCGTCCGCTTTTGCCATCTTTTTTTGGATGCGCTCTTGCAACTCCATGTATTCTTTTTTCGCCTTTTCTCTACAAAATGCTAAGGATTTCGATATAAAAGCCTTCGTTTGGGCATCTTTTGCGACATCAATCACACCCAATTTGTTCAAACGACCGAAGCCTTCCGTAATGTATTGCGTGATGTACCAATCATCCCGCCCCCCTGGAAACCACGCAAAACCACCGTTTGAAAGCTGTCTTTCTTGCATTTTTTTCATCGCCACGGCTTGTTCATTTGCCATTTTATTGAGGTCGAAAAGCAAGCCGATATTCTTCTTGCGTAGTTCCTCATTTTGAGCCGCCAAAACCCACGGTGTTTCTTCCAACAAAGCCGTTTTGAGTTCTTGATTTTTACTCAAATTGCTTTGCAAAGCACTCACATCGGTATTTTTCCAACGCTCAAAAACCGCTTTTATCTTCGGATTGCTGTTCGCTACGTGCGTAGCGAGCGTGTTGGCGTAGTAGCGGCTGAAAATTTGCTCCGTACATTCGTAAGGATATTCCATCAAATAAGGCAAGGCTTGCACGGCATACCACGCAGGATTTTGAGTAAATTCTAAGGTCAATTTATGGTTTTGCAAAGTCGGGCTTTTCGCCTCTTTCAACGCCTTGAACTCAAATTTTTTGCTTTCGCCACCTCTGATACTGAGGGGTAGCGTTTCCGTTACCAACATGCGGTTGGTCAAAACGGGCAGGGTGCTTTCTTCGCCGTCGCTAAAACTGCCGCTTCTGGCAATCACTCGATAGGTCACGGCTTGCACTTTACCCGTGGGAATGGTCAATTTCCACGTCAACAACGCACTTTCGCCACCCTTCGCCTCGAAAGGCACATCAAAATTTTTGTTCTCCAAAACCACGTCAATCGGCGAGTTAGTAAGGGCATCGAAAAGTTGTAAAATGCCGTTGCCTTTCATGGTGGCGTTGGTCAAATTGCTCACTTTTGCCGTGAACTCAATTTTATCGCCCTCTCTGAAAAAGCGTGGAGCGTTTGGAAATACCATCAAATCCTTTTGCGTCACGATGGTTTTTTCGGTCAAACCCACTTTTAGGTCTTTGGTGTGCGCCATGCCTAAGAGTTTCCAACGGGTCAAGGCCTCCCCCATTTTAAATTTGACGATGATGTTGCCATCGTTATCCGTCATTAAGTTGGGTAAGAAAAATACCGTTTCGTTTAGGTTTGTGCGGATTTGGACGGGGGCGTTTTCTTTTTGAGCATCTACACCATTTTTATATTCAACGGCTGTATCACCATTAGCTTTTTTCCCACTTTGAACATACAATCCTTTATCACTTTCAGGCGAAACCATTTTAGCTTTTTGAACATTTGCCGATGTAGTTACAACTTCATCCATTTTAGCTTCTCTTGCCATTGGTGCAGGCATTGGTGCTCCCCCAGCTCTACTTCTTGTTTGAACAACATCATAAAACATACCTCCTCCAAAATAAAACCCAAACATATTCAAACCCCGATAAGTCTTTTCACCATCCCCTTCAATCCCCCCCTCAGTATTTTCACGATAAAAAGGGTTAGAATTGACATCGCCAAA
>JAYTMW010000020.1:0-6831 GCA_043728105.1 Saprospiraceae bacterium
ATTAATCATTCAAATCCTCCATCTGAAGATGGAGGCAATTGAGACCTGAAATAAAAAGTCCAAAAACCATATTCAATTTGTTATAAAATATTATCTCAATGTTTAATGCCATTGCTCATTACCTATTATCTAATTGGTTCATCTTTTTCAACAAACACAACACCATATTCTTCCAACTCCTTCAAAACAGGCTCATAAACCTCTTTCATCACAGGAATATTAACCCCAATTGAATTAATATTACCCAACATCACATGTTTTACAAAAATACCAATTGGTAAACCCACCAAACTTGCCATTGCTGTATTATTGCCATCAGTACCCTTCAAAACCAAAGTAGATGTCAAGCGACGATTTTGGCGAGCAATTTCATAATCCAACTCGTGTTGCATGATGACCATATCCTTTTCATTGTCTTGCAACTTCCATTTTTCTAACAAAAGATTTTCCAAAATCAAAGCAGGCGTTGCACTACGCATCCGTATTTTCTTTTTACTGAAAAGCCCCAACCATTCCAATTTTTTCATCACATCAGAATCAAGGGTTTCGCCAATTAAAGCAGCTGTTTTTTCTTTCACTGAATTCCCAGCTGCAGAGTTAGAAACATAAGCGTCCAACAACTCGTGATAAGTAATTTCTTCTGAGTCCAAGATTGGAAAAGCCGTGTCGGTCAAACCAATTTTGATCAAAGCGTCCCACGCTCTACAATATCCTTTGTGACGAATCGTACCTCTGAAAAGATTCGGAATAGGGCCCAAATCATACAATTCACGATAAAGCAACGAATCTCGATTGACATAAACCTCATATTCACCCATGCCTGGCACCTCAATCGTTCGAGATTGAGCAAAAAGACGATTGTAAGGTACATATCTCAATTTACCGTCTTCGATATATTGAGCTGTTCCTTGCCCCGCCATCACAACATTCCGAGGTGCCCACGAAAATTTATAATGCCACGGATTATCGTCGTTTTCAGGCGCAACCAAACCACCCGTATATGAGCGAAACGCTTTCAATCTACCACCTTTTGCTTTAATTTCATCAATCAATTTCTTACCCGACATGTGGTCAATCCCAGGGTCAAGCCCCATTTCACCCATAAAAATCAAGGCTCTTTCACGAGCTTCATCACCCAACGCATACATTTGTTTTGAGATATAAGAAGCCGTAATTAAATGTCTTTTGAGTTTCAAACAATCTTGAGCCACCTCCAAATGCAAGTGAGCGGGCAACAAAGAAACAACCACGTCTGCCCTACTGATTAACTCACGGCGATCATTCACTTTTAAGGCATCGAGCCAAGTACCACGGCCATTTGGATGACCATTCACTCGCTTATTCGCCAACTCATGATCAGCATCAGCAACCGTTACAAACCAATTATAAGTTTTAGCTTGTTCTAAAACATAATTAATGAGTGCTGTCGAAGAGCGACCTGCACCAATAATGAGAATATTATTCATCCTTTTTGACCAATTATATCTAACGAATTCCAAAATTGAAAAGATTAAAATTTAACAATTATCATACTCCTTATCAAACATCAAGATAAGGTAAAATTTTAAATAAATAAGGTAAATTAAGAAATACAAAAGCAAAACTCTTCTCTCAAAACTTGATAAATACTGAGGGGGTGGAAAGTTTATAGTTCCCTCAAGGATAAGACTCGGTGCGAAAATATCATTTTTTTAAGATTGACAAAGAGAAAAAAATATTTTTTATAAAAATAAATATTTAATACATTGTTAATCAATGGCTTATGAAAAAAATAATTTATTCCTTGAACTGCGTGAGTCTCTATTCGTGACTATTTATATCTTTACACGGTTTTTGAGGTAGCTTTCCTAAATATTAATTATCATTCATTTGAATGCGTGAAAAGATTTTAACAATAGAACGATGATATAAGAATCATGTTTTATTCAAATGCCCAACACGCATTTTATAAGACAAAATTACAACATGATACACGATTTTTTAGATTTTTTCCTTAATCTTGATAAACACGTTGAGTCGTTTTTTATCAATTACAAAACGCTCTCTTATTTCATAATTTGCCTCATACTTTTTTGTGAAACAGGGCTCGTTTTCACCCCTTTTTTACCGGGAGATTCTCTATTATTTGCAGTTGGAGCGACCATTGCAAAAATTGGTGTTTTACAAATCGAAGTTGCTATACCGTTAATGTTTATTGCAGTCATACTTGGCGACAATGTGAATTATTTTATCGGAAAAAAGATAGGTAAAAAGCTTTTTCAAACGCAACATCCCATATTGAGCAAAATCTTAAAGCCCCAATATTTAACTCAAACTGAAGGGTTTTATGAAAAATATGGTGGTCAAACCGTCATTATGGCTCGGTTTGTACCCATTGTTCGCACATTTGCCCCTTTTGTGGCAGGCATCGGCGCAATGGAATATAGAAAATATATCACCTATTGCTTAGGCGGCGGCTTTATATGGGTTCTATCGCTCACATTATTGGGCTTCTATTTTGGTAAAATGGATTTTGTAAGTAAGAACTTTGAGTTGGTTATTTTAGGCATCATTTTCATCTCGATATTACCTCCAATCATACAAGTTTTGATTCAAAAATATAAAACAAAGGCATAAATCCATATTTGAAATATGACCTTATAGTTTCTGTAAATACTTCATTCAATATTAGATATTTTTTTTAGAGAAAATAAGGAGGAGTAAGTAATGAGTGCCATATAGATGTAATGAGTAATGAGTGCCATTTATAAGTACGGAGTGATAAAAAATTGCATTTTTTTTCATAAAAACACTCAAAATACTGAGGGGGTGCTTTTTTTTGGAAAAGAATTTAAAAATCAATTCACCATTCTGCGGACTTAGCCAGATTATATGCAAACAATAATTCTCAATTTCTAATTCTACTTTGGCACTCTAAAACTGAAAAGGACTAAATGGATTGATTGTATTTTTAGAAAGAAAAATTTTCAATTTTTCTTTCTAAAAATACAATCAATCCGAAAAAAACTCCCTCAAGCACGCCTTTTTGCGAAGCAAAAACAGTGAGTAAATACGGTAAGGTGTAGAGTGCCAAAGTAGAACTCCTTATCTGAACAAATTAAAAGACGGCTCTACTTTTACATAAATAGTTGATTTCCAACATGTTACAACATTCATAATTTATCATTTATAATTCATCATTATATATCTTATGTTAGAATTATTAGAATCCATAGATTCATTTTTAGAAAAAGGGCAACGATTCGCCCAAGCCACAGTCATCAAAACTTGGGGTTCAGCACCACGTCCTATCGGTTCAATCATGTTAGTATGTGAAGACGGTACAGTGGCAGGATCTGTTTCAGGTGGGTGCGTAGAAGGAGCAATCGTAAAACAGGCTAAAGAAGTTTTAGAAACAATGAAACCGAAGTTATTAAACTTTGGCGTAAGTGACGATGAAGCATGGACAGTAGGACTAAGTTGCGGCGGATCTATTCAAGTTTTTTTAGAACCATTTATTACTTTTACAGATGCTGAAACATGGAAAATACTGAGGGGCCTCTTAAAAGAAAATACAGGGTGTGTTTTAGCAACTCAATTAAATGAAGAAAACTATAACACTCTTTTAATAAAGCCTAATGGAGATATTACAGGCAATTTTTCTAAAGAAAACTTAAAAAACCCTTCCTTAAAAGCTTATAATGAGCGCAACACCCAAACAGTTGAAACAGAAGCAAATGAAAAATGGTTTTTAAATATCATGCCACCGAAGCATAAACTTATCATAATCGGTGCAGCTCATATTACTGTTGATCTTGTTCATTTAGCCCATTATTTTGGTTTTGAGACTATGGTAATTGACCCACGTGGTATCTTCGCTTCAAAAACCGACTTCCCCACCCCACCTGATGCTTTACACATAGATTGGCCGATAGAAATTTTACCTGACATAACTTTAGATGCTTACACTTATTGCGTCTTATTAACACATGATCCAAAAATAGATGATCAAGCTCTCCACATATTACTGAAATCAGAAACGGCTTACATCGGTTGTTTAGGAAGCAAGAAAACACATGAAAAACGAGTAAAAAGATTGACAGAAGCAGGAATGCAAGAAGAAGAAATTTTAAAAATACATGCACCCATTGGCGTTGATATTCAAGCGAAGAGTGCCAGAGAAATTGCGTTGAGTATAATGGGTGAGTTGATAAAAGCAAAAAATGCTTATTTATAAAAAAACCCCTCAGTATGAGCCTTATTAAAAGGGGATACTGAGGGGTAAAATGCAATTACGATTCGCAAACCGTAACTAACGTGATTTTATCTTAAGACTGTTTTACGTTAACAGCGTTCATACCTTTCTTTCCACGTTCAGCATCGTAAGTTACTACGTCGCCTTCTTTGATGTTGTCAACAAGACCCGAAACGTGTACGAAAATTTCTTCGCCTGTTGAATTGTTTACGATAAAACCGAATCCTTTAGATTCATTGAAAAACTTTACTGTTCCTGTTTGCATTACTTTATTATTAAATTGTAAATAAATTATCGCAATGTTATCAATATTAACATCTTTAACATTACATTTTCCAACCGCTTATTACGATTGAGACGTAAATATATAATAACATTTCAACATTGTATAATTTATTTTAATAAAAATGAAATTATTTTAATAAAAAAACAAATTATCTAAAAAAAGCGTAAAAAAGGGGCTAAAAAGCGATGATATGAATCAAAAACATGTTTCTTCGTGTGAAGAAAAATAAATTTTTTTGCATTTTTTTTAATTTCAGGTTTTAATTTTCTCAGTTTCAACATATTTTATAAATGCGCTCTAAATTTCCAATATTTCAAAATCATCCAGATTTAGTTTATCTCGATTCTGCATCTACAACGCAAAAACCTCAATGTGTCATAGATGCTGAAATGAATTTTTATGCAAATCAAAATGCTAATATTCATAGAGGCGTTTATGGCTTAGCCGTTACAGCCACACATGTTTATGAAAATACAAGAGAAAAAGTAAGGCAGTTTATTGGCGCAAAATCTATAAAGGAAATCATTTTCACAAGTGGCACTACCGATGGGATAAATCTTGTTGCTCAATGTTTTGCCTTGGCTAATATTAGTGAAGGAGACAATATAGTCATATCCGCTATGGAACATCATGCTAATTTGATTCCTTGGCAACAAGTTTGTATTCAGAAAAAGGCAGAGTTAAGAGTTATACCCATAAATACTGAGGGGGTATTAGAAATAAGTACATTAAATGTGCTTTTGGATAAGAAAACTAAAATTGTTGCCGTCACGCACATATCAAATACACTTGGTACAATAAATCCCATTGAAGAGATTATAAAAAAAGCACATCAACAAAATATACCTGTACTTGTAGATGCCGCTCAAAGCGTTACTTCTCATATTTTAGATGTTGAAACCTTAGATGTTGATTTTTTAGTATTCTCGGCACATAAATTATTTGGACCAACGGGAATTGGTATTTTATACGGTAAAGAGAAGTATTTAAATACCATGAATCCATATAAGTTTGGCGGAGATATGATTAGGGATGTAAGTTTTGAGAAAACAATGTTTGCATCTTTACCGAATAAATTTGAAGCAGGTACGCCCAACATTGCAGGTGTAGTTGGTTTGGGTGTAGCAATTGATTTTGTTGAAAATATAGGAAGAACTAACATAAATAAATACATTCATTCTTTATTGACTTATGCAGAAAACAAACTATTAACAATAAATAATTTGGAAATAATTGGAAACTCTTCTCAAAAAAGCGGAATTATCTCATTTATACTGAGGGGTATCCACCCACACGATGTTGCTTCAATTTTATCATCTCAAAATATAGCTATCAGAGCTGGGCATCATTGTACGCAACCCATCATGGATTTCTTTGATTTACCTGGTACAAATCGTGTTTCATTCTCCATTTATAATACTTATAAAGATGTTGATAAATTGATTAATGCTCTTGAATTGGTGAATAAGATAATGAAAGTGTAAAAATACTGAGGGGGCCTCTTTTAATTGAAAGAACAAGCAAATCGAAGGGTGCTATAAACAACAAAAGCCCACCCTTTTTCAAGGGCAGGCTTTGTTAAATTGAGTTGGCAGCGACCTACTCTCCCACATTCAGGGATGCAGTACCATCGGCGCAGGTGAGCTTGACGACTCTGTTCGGAAAGGGAAGAGGTAGAACCTCACCGCTATAACCACCAACAGTTCTTATGTTATTGACCACTCATTACTTTACAATAATTCATAACCCAATAACCAATCTCTTTGCGTTTTAAAACGTCTAAAAAATCAATATTTTATTGACAGATTAACTGAAGAAGCAATACTTTACTTAAATTGTGTATGTGTTTAAAATTAAGTCCTGTTAAGTCTAATTTTAGTTCTTCGTTAGCTTTTGCTCTAACGCTAAAATTAAAAAAGGAAACTGTCGGGCAATTAGTATTGCTTGGCTGAACGTATCGCTACGATTACACCTACAACCTATCAACGTAGTCATCTCCTACAGCCCTCAAGGGAATATTCATCTTGAAGGAGGCTTCGTGCTTAGATGCTTTCAGCACTTATCCCGTCCAAACATAGCTACTCTGCGCTGCACCTGACGGCACAACAGATACACTAGCGGTTTGTCCATCTCGGTCCTCTCGTACTAGAGACAGCTCTTCTCAATATTCCTACGCCCACACTAGATAGGGACCGAACTGTCTTGCGACGTTCTGAACCCAGCTCGCGTGCCGCTTTAATGGGCGAACAGCCCAACCCTTGGGACCTTCTCCAGCCCCAGGATGCGACGAGCCGACATCGAGGTGCCAAAC
>JAYTMW010000021.1:0-1975 GCA_043728105.1 Saprospiraceae bacterium
ACGAATAACCAAAAACATCGTGCAGAGTTTGTAAGGCGTAGGAGTTTGACATAAACGCTTTTGCAGCGCTTTACTTGATAAATCGAATTTGTAAATTCAGATTAAAAAATTGAGCACCATCTTCTTCATAAACCACCCCAAACTCATGTCTACCTAAGTCTGCAGTTTCAAGCTTAGTATTCTTAAGCAGGTAATCTTCAAAATCATTACGATTGTAAATGTGATACACAAGAATTTCTCCGTCTTTTTTAACGACTAAGTAGCCCCCTGTAGCCTCTAATTTCCCCGTCCAAACTTTAGAAGGCATCATTCCTAAAGCGATATCAGTTAAAAATCGCTTAATTTTGTAAGAATAAAACGGGTGATTATTAGATATGTCAAAGTTTAGTGGATTACTAATTGAGACTGCATTAACTAAATCAGCAAGAGATGTGTGAGTTGACGAGTAAAACAAATAAACAATTTCTGCCATTATTTCAGGAAGAACACTGTCAATTAATCTTAAATTATTCGAAAAGGTAGTTCTTTCTGTTTTAATGAAAGTAAGTGATTTTTTAAATGCGGCTATTGCTTCTAATCTTTTTTTTATTGTATTGTCATCATCATTAATCTGGTTGATTTCATCTGATGATAAATTTACACCTTGTATCTTATAGATGAAATTAGTAGTCTTTCCTGCATTTAACAAAGTTGATGCTTTACCAAGTTGCGATTTGATACTAAACCCAAGTTCTGGAGTAGAGCCTGTTGTTATGTCATGTAAAACAACATGAATATCACTCTTTACATTTGAACTTGCTTTAATTGAGAAACAATTAAACGAAGTCATGAAATCCTCTACTTCAGGAATTGCAAAGGTACCAGAAGCTGATTTTATTTCTTCAAACAAAATTTTCGAATATCGTTGAAATTCAAAAATAGGGATTGTAAACTGACTGCCTGCTCCATTTATGATTACAAGATCTTGCTGAATATCATACTCATAAGTACCATCAGATTCTGCTCGAAGCACTTTTATAATGGGCAATACTGAATTAGCCAGCTTTTTAAGATTACCATCGCCAGGGTAAAGTTGTTTGTCTGCAACTATTTTAAGTAACGCGTAAATTTCACTCCACTCACCTTTATTGCCAGTTAGCATAATTAGTCCAATATTTTTCTTATGATTTCTTTAGCTGTTGCCCTGATAGCTGGCACCGCCACTGAATTGCCAAATTGTTTATAAGCCGAAGCATCTGCTACTGGAATAATAAATTTGTCAGGATAACCTTGTAATCTTGCCCATTCTCTAGGCGTCATTTTTCTAATACCTTGACGGTTAATTTCACCTTTGATATTGGTCGTTGGTGTGTAATCTTCCAAGCGATGATCAATAATTAAATTTCGCTCACGTCCCATGCCTCCGCAAACAATAGCGTTGGCAATACCGTCGTCTTTAATAATTTCATACCCGAAACCATTACCTTTGCTTTCATGGCGTTCTTTATGTTTAATCAGAGTGTTAAGATATTGATTTGAAAGATAATATTTTGATGGTACTGTTTTTTCTTCTCTTACATCAATAAAGCTAATTTTTTTATTTAATGGTTTTGGATAATAGAACTCAGTTACTTCCAAATCTTTTCTGAAGCCAACAATAAAAATACGCTCTCTATTTTGAGGTACGCCAAAATTTTTAGCGTTAAGTATTTGTGGTTCGGGTACAAAGTAGCCTAGGTCGTTTCTAAGTACATTCAATATAGTTGCTAGTGTTTTACCTTGACCGTGGTTGGTTAAACCTTTTACATTTTCAAGAAATATTGCTTTAGGTTTCTTACGTCTAATAATTTCAGCCACTTCAAAAAACAAAGTGCCTCTAGTATCCTCAAAACCACCTCGCCTACCAGCAATCGAAAAAGCCTGGCATGGAAAACCTGCACAAAGAACATCAAAATTATCAGGTATATATTGTTTAGTAATTTCTTTTGTAATATCA
>JAYTMW010000022.1:0-5382 GCA_043728105.1 Saprospiraceae bacterium
TCTTAATTCACGAATATTACTATTTAAGGGCTTTAAAGATTCTCTATTTTGCGCAATACGCAATAATAAGAATTTTTAAAGCCCTTGTAGCTTAGCGAATGCCCATACACTCATATTATTAAGTCATGGAAATAAAAAAACAAGAATCAACAAAATACCACTCAGCAAGAATATCTATTCTGAATAAATAGACCTAATTTTGCACTTCTTTGTAGAATCGTTTATCTTGGAAAAGCAAGGTTTCGGGTATTCTTAATTTTAAGTCTGTATAAAAAAAGGCGTTTCAAGAGCTTATCATTTTAATTCAGCTTATCTTTACAAAATTCTACAAAAACGAGCGCATCAAACAAACGTTATCACCTATGAGTACACTTGCCTTTTTTAAAGAAAGTATCCGAAATCTACGCACTACAGGCGCAGTGGTGAGGAGTTCTAAGTATTTGGTTAAAGAAATGATGAAGCCCATTGACTTCAAAAAGGCAAAAGTTATCGTCGAACTTGGGGCAGGTGACGGGGTGATGACAGAGGTAATTCTACACGCCATGCAACCCGATTCTATGCTGTTGTGTTTTGAAATCAACCCACAATTTTGCGAAATACTGAGGGGTATCAACGACCCTCGTTTCAAACTCATTGAAGACTCCGCAGAAAACCTCCATAAGCATTTAGTTAGGCTCAATCTTGATAGTGTGGACTATGTTATTTCCGCTATTCCGTTTGTGGCACTACCCGACACGTTGGCAAATAACATTGTCAAAGGATGTCATAAAGCGTTGAAAATCAATGGTTTATTCATACAATTTCATTATTCTACATTAATAAAAAGAATGTATCAGCGCATTTTTGGCAACATTGATGTTAACTTTGTCGCTCGCAATTTACCACCCGCTTTTGTGATGGTTTGTGAAAAAAAATAATGTAGCGGCGAATTTATTCGCCGAATAGAAAATAATTATAGCAGCGAATTTAATCGGCGAATAAATTCGCCGCTACAGAAAAGCATGAAATTATATCCAAAAGATACCCTCAATTTTCTCTCAAAACTCACTTTCCGACGTGTTTGGAATGCCTCGAAAGTTGTTTCCTCATTCTATATTACGCAGTGGTTTCGTAAGCCCGTTCAATGGGGTTTGCCTTTCACCATTTCTCTTGAACCAACTACGGCTTGTAATCTACGCTGCCCCGAATGCCCAAGTGGTTTGCGTGCTTTCACCCGCCCGACAGGTAATTTGAAAGAAGATTTTTTTAAGAAAACGATAGATGAAATCCACCGTGAATTGATGTATCTCATCTTTTATTTTCAAGGCGAACCGTATATCAATCCTAAGTTTTTAGACATGGTAAAATACGCCCACGACAAAGGCATATACACCATGACAAGCACCAACGGGCATTTTTTAAACGATGAAAATGCTAAAAAAACAATAGAAAGTGGCTTAGATAGGCTCATTATTTCGGTGGATGGTACGACCCAAGAGACCTACGAAAGTTACCGCAAAGAAGGCAAATTAGAACACGTTTTGAAAGGTGCAATTAATGTGGTAAAGTGGAGAAAAGAGATGAAATCAAAAACGCCGCACATCATTTTTCAATTTTTGGTGGTGAAACCCAACGAACATCAAATTCCCGACATTTACCGTTTGGCAGAAGAAATTGGCGTGGATGAAGTGAAATTGAAGACCGCACAAGTCTATGATTACGAGAATGGCAACGATTTAATCCCCACCATTGACAAATACGCCCGCTACAAACAAGGCGAAGATGGCAAATGGTCGTTCAAAAATGCGCTCGTGAATCATTGTTGGAAGCTATGGCATTCATGCGTCATTACGTGGGATGGTTTGGTGGTACCATGTTGTTTCGATAAAGATGCGGAACACCGTTTGGGCGATTTGAAGGAAGCAAATTTTAAAGAAGTGTGGGCAAATGGGCATTACAGCCAATTCCGAAAAGACATTTTGAAAGGTCGTGACCAGATTGATATTTGCACGAATTGTACTGAGGGGTGTAAGGTTTGGGCGTGATTATTATTTTATATTCTTTTCATCTAAAATTTCTTGTACTTGTTCGGGGGTATAACTGACGATTCTTGCAATCAATTCAATTGAAGAACCTTGAAGTCTCGCTCTACAAATAACACCTGTTAGAAATTTTTTCACTTCTCTTTCCTTTGCTATTTTGAGACCATTTTCAATACCTTTTTCAAACCCTTTTTTATAAAGATAGTCTGATTCTATGTCATATTTGATTGGCATTTATCTTCTAATTTTTGGATTAAATGACTATTTTATTTTCAAATTATCTAAAATTTGACGCACCTGTTCAGGTGAAAGCCGCACTATTTTTGCAATATACTCAATAGAAGAACCTTCTTGTCTTGCTTGACAGATTACATCTATCTTTTCTATTTCAATTCCTTTTTCAATTCCGATTTCAATTCCGATTTTAGTACCTTTTTCGGTACCCTTTTCAGTGCCTTTTTTATAAAGGTAATCCGTTTCAACATCATACGTGATTGGCATATCTTCTGTAATTTTAATTGAGTTACTTATTTAATCTTCAAATCATCCAATACCTCTCGCACACGCTCGGGAGATAGGCTTACTATATTCGATATAATATCAATAGATAATCCCGCAAGCCTTGCTTTGCGGATAACATCTATATTCTTATTTTCAGTACCCTTTTCAGTACCTTTTTTATAAAGGTAATCTGTTTCAACATCATACGTGATTGGCATATCTTCGGTGATTTTAATTGTTAAATCTTCTATTTTTCTTAATCTTGATAAAACGACGAGTTGTTTGATATATTTTGATAACTCACTCGTGCTTTTACAAGCTATTTTTAATTGTCTTAAAATTAATCTTAAAACGCCTTCCGCTTTTTCGGGTGGATAATCCGCCAAAACGGCTAAAATAATGACATCAGGCACTTGCGACTCTAAAAGTTGCCGATGATCTAAAGCATGAACATCAATTAAATCGAAACCACGATAGACCTGTTCTTCGGGCAATTGCGTGGGCATCAAAGGTTTTTTCACACCCAAATAGATGACAATATGCTTTATTTCCATTTTTTTGAGATTCAAAGCGATACCATGATATTCTCCCTTGCGGTACAGAATCTCCATATCGTCCTCGGTTTGAAACTCAATATGTACTAATAATTTTTTGTCGTCAATCGTTTCGACCTCATAGAAAAAATCCATTTCTCTTTCGAGAGTCGTCTGCATTTTTGCTTTAAAAGGTTTGAAAGACTTGATTTTTATCCCCAATCTCATTTCAATCAGTGGTAAAAAAATCTCCTCGGCATCTTCCTTAAATATTTTATCGTAAAGATTTCCTTCGTTGACAATTGACAATAATTCTTTCTTTTTTCTTACTCTTTTAGCCATAAAAAAATAGTTGGTTTTCTCTGTTATGTTTCAACAAAATTAGTCATACTTTATTGGATTTGCTATTTTTTTATCCAAAAAAATGAAGCCTTTGGCTTTATCAAGTACCCAAAAGCGTGATATTCTTACAAAAAGCATTGAGAGGTGTAAGGTTTGGGTTCGATGCGTTATTCTTCCATTGTACAAACCATAATAACATCTACACCAAGAGCTTGTTCAATTTTATAAATTGTTTTCAATTCCAAATTATGAAAACCTGAAAGCCAACGGGTTATTTCCGATTCAGATTTACCCAACAATCGTGCAAGGTCACGACGGGTTTTACCTTGCGAGCGCAAAATGTGAATAATTCGAGCCGCAATAGCTACATTTTTTTTAACCTCTTGCTTTACGCTATTAGGCGTACGGGTTAGTATTTCATCGAAAGCATCCATTATCTAATATGGTTTAAATTAAAAGATCTAAATTATCTCTTTCTAAAATCTCTTTGCCTTTATGTTTAAAAGAACCTTCTATTATGAGTTGATTGATTTGGCGACCCATAGTTTTAGCAAAACGAAAATGAGGCATTAGTTCAGGACTATCTTGCACTTTCATTGATTTTTTCAAACCACCATTTGCTAAAATAACGATTGAGTCACTTATCCAAACACAATAAAGGCGCAAGTCATTATTTTCAATGTGTGAAAAGCCTATCTTTCGTTGACCTTTTGGTGACGGCGGCAAAGCATGTGCTTCATCTTCAAATCGAAATAACTCTAAAAGGGCACCATGATTTTGACCAATCTCTACTATCCACGTTGCTAATTTATTCAAGTCTTGCGTCACTATTTCTACATTTTTGAGTCTATTAAAAAATTTAACTGTTTCACTTTCAGCTTCGTTTTCTAACTTAAATGTATAAAAGCGCACTTTTTTAAAATCTCTAAATACTTGTAAATCTACGTATTGTTTCACTTATAAGTCAAATTTCAAAGTCGTTATTTATTAATTTTGTTAATTTTCTTTTTTCTTACAGAGTTAAAGTTCTACATTTTTACTTTTGCAAAAACATTTTTGAGTCGTTATCAAGTAATATTTATTCAAAATATACAATAAACAACTATTAAATTAGGAAAATTAATACGTACTATGCCAAAACAAACAATCTACCTTTCGCTAACGCTGATAGCTGGTTTATCTTTTTTTTCTTTTTTTCTTAAATACAAGAAAATAAATTCCGTAGAAGCACCCCCTCAGTATTTCCCACAAAAAACGGCTCCAACCAGCCTCAAACTCATCTTTGCGGGGGATATTATGTCGCAGCAAAAACAAATTGAGTCGGCTCTTGTGAGCAAAGGTGTTTATGATTATACGCCTTGTTTTCAATATCTCAAACCCATTTTAGAAAAAGCAGACATTGCGCTCGCCAACCTCGAATGTACCATGCCTGGCAAGCCGCCTTACACAGGCGCACCCAATTTCAAAAGCCCCGACCAACTCGCCAAAGCCTTGAAAATCAATGGGTTTGATGTTTTGGTGACCGCCAATAATCATATCATGGACAGTGGCAAACAAGGCATTTTAAATACTCAAAAAGTCATCAATGAAAATGGATTTTTAACAACAGGAACGTTTAAAGATTCCTTAGAAAAAGCCTTAAAATATCCTTTGATTATTTATAAAAACGGGTTCAAATTAGCTCTTTTGAACTACACTTTGCACACCAACGGACATGCCGTAACGAAGCCCATAGAAGTCAATCTTTTAGACCCAATTAAGATTAAATCCGATATTCAGAAAGCCAAAAAATTGAAGCCTGATTTCATCATTATGTTCATGCACTGGGGTACAGAACATCTTTTAAATGAAGACGCAAAAGTATCTGCGCTCTCCAAACAAATGTTTGAATGGGGTGCCAATCTCGTGATAGGCGCACACCCGCACGTGGTGCAACCCATTAAGAATGAACAACTTACAATTAACGGAAAATTACAATATTGCCT
>JAYTMW010000023.1:0-3409 GCA_043728105.1 Saprospiraceae bacterium
CCATAATTAACAGAATTTTCAGCCGTCAAATTTGGAATGCCTAAGCGTTTGGTCAATTCACTACGATTGTTAAAAACAACTTTTTCAAAAGCATTACCATTGGCATCCACATCATTGATAGTAGATTGGAAATAAACTTGTGCCAATGAAGGCGCACGGAAGCCAGTTTGAAGTGAAGTCCGTAAATTTAACCACGAAGTTGCTTTATAACGTGCTGCGAACTTTAAACCCAAAGCACTACCAAAATCAGAATAATTTTCATAACGCAAAGCTCCCGCAACTAAAAATTTACTTGTCATATCTAATTCTGCATCCACATACACACTCAAATTTGTGCGGCTTGCATCCACCGCTTGCGAAGGACGAAAACCAGGAAAACCTTGTGAAGTGCCAACTCTGGCAGCATCATATTTTAAACCCGTTACAGGGTCTGTCAATTCAATTGTATTATCATACGTTTTCCAAGAAGCTTCTTCTCCCGCCTCAATTTGATAGTTTTCGATGCGATACTCAGCACCAAAAGCAACGTTCAAACCTTGCATGACTTTTGTGAACTTGCGAGAGAAATCAATATCGGTAGAATTTTGGAGCAAATTGAACGCACCACTCTTAAAATTAGTGGGCGATTTTGCCAAAAGTGATGGATTTACGGTGTTTTGGTTTTCAATTTTAACCGAATTGAAACCATAGGTGTTACCAAAATCCATATCCCAACCTTTTACTTTTGCCTTGTAGCCCACTGTTGCGGTCATGTTGCCGATGTCCGTAACGAGGTGTGGGTCGAAGCCGTTAGGATAAATTTTATAATTACTACGGAGGGAATCATTAGGCGAAATAGTCCAGAGGTAAGCATCCGTTTTGCGATGGCTGTAACCGCCAAACGTATAAATTTCACCTTTTGCTAAAGGAAAATGCCCACTAAAAAACAAAGAAGTTGAATTTACAGCAGCATCTCCTGCGCCCTTTCGATAATTTTTATCTGGGAACGCTATTTCATTATTCGGTCTAAGGGTTCTTCCTTTTGAAAGATAATCAGCCGTAACGCTTAGATTGCCATTGCCCAATTTGAAGCCGTGGGTTACGTTGGCATTTAATAAACCACCATCGGTAGTTGATGGAATAATTTTTTCCACATTCTCATAATTCAATGAAGAGCCGTAGCCAGTCATGTTCGTACCATAACCAATGCTGCCAGATGTACCCGTTTGGTTTTCTTTCAACACAATATTTATTACGCCCGCTACGGCATCAGAGCCATATTGCGCCGCTGCACCGTCTCGCAATACCTCAATACGTTCTACGGAGGAAGCAGGAATACTGTTAAGGTCAAAGCCCGCATTTCCACGCCCTCTCACACCAAAAACATTGATGATGGAAGAAGAATGATACCTTTTGCCATTGACCAAGAATAATACTTGATCAGGGCCCATACCCCTCAGTGAAGAAGGGTCAACGTGGTCAGCTAAGTCACCTCCACTCATGCGATTGACATTGAACGAAGGCGATGCGTATTGCATGATTTGATTTAGCTCCACAAAGCCCGTTTTATTGATAACCTCTGAAACGGGAATGATGTCAACCGCTACGGGTGCATCGGCTTGCGATTTGGTTTGGTCACGTGAACCAATAATTCCAATTTCGATGACCAAACTTGAAAATTCGACCAGTCGAACCACAAGCGAAGATCCGCTTATTTCTACGTCTTGTTTTTGATAGCCCGCACCTGAAACAACGAGCGTTTTGGCGTTTTCAGGTACTTCAATTTTGAATTTGCCATCGGCATCAGTGTAAACTGCATTGGGTGTGTTTTTGATTGATACCATAGCACCCGTTATCGTTTCATCAGACCCAGAATCAAGGACTTTGCCTTCAACAATTCTTTGAGCATAGTTGAAGTAAGAAAGGAGTAGTAATAAAAAGTTTAGACTAATTTGTTTTGTATTTTTTTTCATTTGCATAACTAATAAAGTTTAATTAATGGATTTATTATTTTTTTAATTATAAAAAACCTTGCCAAAGCAAACAAAAAAGTGCTTACACCGCAATTAATGCGACATAAGCACTTTTTTTGTAATTAAACTTAAAAATATGGTGCGTTTCGCTCCATTGTCGCATTTTGCGCCATCAAGCTATAAGCATGACAAGCCAAAGGCATGACTGAGGGGGTATTAAATTTTTTCAGGCGAATATTTCTTTTTCAAATTGGTCAACATATCAACCGTCATTTTGGCCAAGTCGAACTTAGGCTTCCAACCCCAATCCTTACGTGCTTGCGAATCGTCTATACTTTCGGGCCAAGAACTGGCAATGTCTTGACGGAAATCAGGCTTATAAATGACCTTGAAATTAGGGATATGCTTCTGAATTTCAGCCACTATTTCCGCAGGTGTAAAGCTCATGCCTGAAAGATTGTAACTGCTTCTAATCGAAATTTTATCCACGGGAGCTTCCATTAATTTCAACGTTGCGTGAATTGCATCCTCCATATACATCATAGGTAATCGAGTATTTTCCTTTAAAAAACACTCAAAAGTCTCACCTTTCAAGGCTTTATGGAAAATATCAACGGCATAATCCGTAGTGCCACCACCTGGCTGACTTTGATAACCAATGATGCCAGGGTAACGCAACGAACGAATGTCCACATCATATCTTTTGTGATAATAACTACTCCAGTTTTCTCCTGCCACCTTGCTCATGCCATAAACTGTTTCGGGCGTGCGGAGTGTATCTTGTGGCGTATTGATACGAGGTGTATTTGAGCCAAAAACAGCGATAGTTGAAGGGAAAAACACCTTTTTTATCTTGTGCGTGCGAGCAGCTTCTAAGACATTAAAGAGGCAATCCATGTTCACGTTCCACGTTTTCAAGGGATTTATTTCACCTTTTGCACTCAAAATAGCTGCCAAATGATAAATTTGAGTGATGCGATAACGCTCAATCAAAAAGGACATTTTAGCAGCGTCGGTGGCATCTAAAATTTCAAAAGGCAGGTAATTATTGCCATCAACAGGCAAATGAATATCGGTGGCAATCACATTTTCTTGACCAAACTCCACCCGCAGGGCTTTGGTCAAAACCGAGCCAATTTGTCCATTCGCTCCAATCACAAGTATTTTATCTTTTGCTGGCATATTTGGTTGTTTTTTTATTTATCTTGTAAAACTGACATATTTACTCACTGTTTTAGCTTCGCTAAAAGACGTACTGAAAAAAAGACTAAATGGGTTGATAACGGTTTTCTTATAAAAATTTTAAGGTGCAGCGCACCGCAATATTTGTAGCAAAATCTACGAAAAAATTTCCGAAAGGTGCAGCGCACCGTAATATTTGTAATAAATATACAGAAAGGCAGACAAATATTACGGTGCGCTGCACCTTTGGAAAACTAACTTAGCTTTTCTGCTAT
>JAYTMW010000024.1:0-2225 GCA_043728105.1 Saprospiraceae bacterium
CCCGAAAGTGCTATTTTGCAAGAAGATAATCAGTTTTTTTACTATGAAAGTGCTTTAAAAAAAGATAAATCATGGTCTTTTGAAAAGAAAATGTTTACACCCGTGGGCAAAAGCACAGGTTACATGGGGGTAGGAGAGGGCGTGAATGGTAAGACAATTGTGCTGCGTGGGGCGAATGTTATTTTGAGTGAGAGCAAGAAAGAGTAATGTTTGTTGTAGAGACAAGGCATGCCTTGTCTCTACATTAAACGGGTCTTATAATTTTCACAATAAAACCTATCTTTGCGATAAATAGAAGTATCGTAAATCGTTAAAAATGACAAAAAAATTTAATATAACAGGGCTTTGTTTGCCCGATAAACATTACATGGCTGATGTATCTAAAAAATTAGATACGACCATAAATATGATTGAACAAGGTGAATATTTCATCATCAACCGCCCCCGTCAATATGGGAAAACAACCACACTATATACGCTCGCCGAAACACTCGAAAAGAGCGGCAATTACTTTGTCATCAACACCAGTTTTGAGGGCGTGGGTGACTTGTTTTTTTCGGAAGAAAAAATATTAGCACCCAGATTTTTGGCTTTAATGGCCTCTTATGTTCAATATCGTGATAAAAACCTTGCTGTTTGGTTAAGAGAAAAACAAACGCAAGTGAAAGAATTGTCCGAACTCTCCGATGCCATAACTGAGTTGTTAGAAAAGGTGGATAAAAAAGTTGTTTTACTGATAGATGAAGTAGATAAAAGCAGCAATAATCAACTGTTTATCAGTTTTTTAGCCATGTTACGCAACAAATATCTCTCTCGTTCGGTCGCTAAAACCTTCCATTCGGTTGTCTTGGCAGGGGTGCATGATGTGAAATCTTTAAAGTTAAAAATACGTCCCGATGAAGAACAAATATACAATTCGCCATGGAATATTGCAGCTGAGTTTAAGGTTGATATGCACCTTTTCCCGCATGAAATAAAGCCCATGTTGGAAGAATATGCCAAAGACAAAGGCGTGAAAATGAATACACAATTGATAGCTGACCGTTTGTTTTATTACACATCAGGCTATCCTTTTTTGGTGAGTAAATTGTGTAAAATGCTCGATGAAGAACTCGTTACAAATGGAGAATGGACAATCCAAGATGTGGATTTGGCAGTTAAAAATTTGGTAAAAGAAGAAAATACGAATTTTGATACTTTAATTAAAAACTTAGAAAATAATATCGAACTATACGACACCGTTTACAGCATTGCCATTGACAACGATTCGATTCCTTTTAATAGGCACATTCCGATTGTTAACTTTGGTATTTTACACGGCATTTTTGCCGCCGATAGTGGGGGCGGACGGACAAAAATTCACAACCGCATTTACAGCGAAGTCATATTGAACTATATGTCGGATAAGATGCTGGCTAAAAGAATTACAGGCAATAAAAATGTTGGTATTGGCTATAAAAATTCCGATAAAACCTTGAATATGGAAGCCGTTATGCTTGGCTTTCAATCATTTATGAAAAAAGAATATTCCAAAAAAGACCGTGATTTTTTAGAAAAAAATGGGCGTTTGGTCTTCTTGGCTTTTCTGAAACCCATCATCAATGGCAATGGTTACGATTTTAAAGAGCCTCAAATATCGGAAGAAAAGCGTTTAGATGTTGTCATTACTTATTTGCATCAAAAATTTGTCGCCGAACTGAAACTCTGGTATGGTCAAAAAGCCCACGAAGAAGGCTTGGCACAACTCGCCGATTATTTAGACCGCCAAGACCTCAATGAAGGTTATTTACTCGTTTTTGATCATTCAGGCGTAAAAAAATGGCAGTCTGAATGGATTGCGTTTGAAGGAAAAAAGATTTTTATGACTTGGGTTTAGAATTGGATTTTTTATGGAAAATACTGAGGGGGTGCTTGCTTATTGAATCGCTTAATGTTAAAATTAATAAAAATTTTGAAAACTATTTAATCCATACGGAATCACTATTGGGAGTTGCGATTTATTTTTGTTGGGTAAGTAATTTTTAGGAAAAACGAAGGGTAGCTCCGCTTATGGGTTTTGAAACATTGTAGTTTACGGATTTATCCGACCTGTGCGATTAAAATTGTATAGTCCCATCGGGACGGGTCATATTGTAGCGGCGGATTTCAATCCGCCGAAAGAACATGGCGATTTTTTAATTGAGTCCCATCGGGACGGTACATTTAGTCTTTTATATGCGCCGTCC
>JAYTMW010000025.1:0-5382 GCA_043728105.1 Saprospiraceae bacterium
ACATTAATCCAACATCACTGAATGATATGATTTGATTCAAGCATCCGTAAACAAAAAGTTTTAACTAATCCTTCGGATCATAAGAAGGACTTCCTTCAATCGAAGTTTTAAAAATAAACTTATAATCCATTGGATTGATACTATCGACAAAAAGATCGATCATGCGAACTTCGCTATTCTGATCTATAATCTGATCCAACGATTCAGGAAATAAAATGCTTTGAGTTCTGTTTTTTCCTTCTATAAATTGCATGCAGCAAATATAATTCGCTTACACTTTTGTTCTTCGATTTGCCGGAAAATTAGTAAACAATTTGATGTGAGTTTTTAGACAGTTTGACGTTTTGTAGATTTACAATGGGCGGGCTATTTAGCATAAATGTTGATGCGGAGCACAAACTTTCGGCTACTACCAAACTGTCTGCGGAGCACGAAACCCCGCCTATTGCAAATGTGTTGTTAGGGGTCGTTTTTCTTCTCGTCAATCTCATCTTTAATTCTTTTGTTGATGTCAATTTTTGAACCAATAAAAGCAAAAATTGTAGTCCCAAATTCTCTTGAATACTTGTTTGTTATAGAACCTGCAATCGTTGAAGTTTCAAAAAAAGGCGATGTTTCCTCAAGTTCAGCATCTGTTTCATTTGGTTCTTTAATTCTTATTATGTTCTCATACTTTATAGTTAAGTCAAACCAATCTATATAGTCAGCATTGAATGAAACTGCCTTTACTTTTTGTAGTGTATAATAATTAATGGCTCCTGCCTGTCCGTAGTTGTCGCAAAGAATTAGAGTCTTTTCTTTACTCGGTATTTTTGAATAAATACTATCAACCTTTAACGCCAACTCTTTCCAACCTAACATATCAGCATAATCTTGTGGTAGTTCGTGGTCTTTGCCGTCTTCCCATCTAAGTAAGCCAAGTTTTTGATACGTCTGATTATAGCTTATGATATATTCAGGGCTTTTGTTTGGAAAAAATAAATTGTACATAGGAATGAAAAATAGAATTGGTATTGCAATAAAAACTGGTTGCAAATATCTTTTCCAACCTTGCTTTATTTTTTCTGCAAGAAATACTGAACCAAAAGCAATGTAAATTGGATAAAGTCCGATTGCGTAATAATCTTTTGCTTTGAAATATATAAAAACAATTAGAGTGAAAATTATTGCCCAAAAAAAGGCCTTGTATTTTTTATAAGGTTTATAAAATACTAGTGCATATAAGGCTGAAATAATAACAAACAAAGAACCTACAAAGAAGAATATTTGCGATTTTAAAAAGTCTAATCTGTTTACATTAACCAACTGCGTATTTGATAATTCTTTTAAATGCTGGATAACGGGAAAACTATTTTTGAACTGCCAGATAAGGTTTGGTAAAATAATAAAGAGCCCAAGTAAAACAGAAAAGTAAAATTCTTTTTTCGCAACTATTTTACGTTGTTCAGTCAATAAAACAGGTGGTAGAAAACCAATTAAAAGGAATACGATATTGTACTTATTTAGAAAGCCAAAAGCCAATATAAAAGCCCCAATGAAAAGCCATTTTGTATTTTCGGTTTTGAAATATTTGATTACAATAAAAAAAAAGGCCGTCCAACTTAGTACATCAAAAGAGTTTGGCTGATATAAAGTATTTAATCGTAAAAGAGCCGAAAATAAAACACAGGTTGCACCTAAGATTAAAGCAAATAAGTTTCCGTTCAACTCTTCAATTGCTTTCCAAACTATAAAAATTGTCAAAGTCCCAAATAATGCCGGGAAAAACTTTACCCAAAAAACAGAATTTCCTAGTAAATGGATTATATAAGAAACCCAAGATGTGAATGGTGGTACAGACTGAAAACCCCAAGCCAAATGATTTGCTTGGTCAAGGTGCAAATATTCGTCTCTTTGTAATTCATAGTCTGAGCTTATTAAAGAGTATTGTAGAATGAATTTTAGTAGAATAAATCCGATTAAAATTAAAGTCTTCTTTGTCATACTGTGAGGTCTGCTAAAATTATCGCTAACGTTCAAGCATTGCTGCAGCATTATTTTTTACCTAAATATAAAAATAAAAAGAGAAATAATAGTGTTGAGGCTATACGGTGTTACAAGCATTGCTTTATTATTCTATTAAAAGTTTTCCGGTCACGATAATCTGTTTTCCATTCCACACTTGATATAAATAAACACCGGTCGCTAAGTATTCTTTTTTGATTGTTAGATGTGAATTGTCAATGTTTTCAACATGTTGTACTCTCTGTCCTATAAAATTGTAAAGTGTCCAAGTCCATTTTGATTTAATTCCATGAAGTTCAGCGATTGCAAAATCAGTGAATGGGTTTGGAGTTATTGTAAGGTAATTTGTGTTGTATTGTTCGTCAATGCCAACTGTATTGAAATAACAATCGTTGTATTCAGGATTTATCCATTTAACTGTGTCGTTCTGCCAATAGCAAAGTAAAAATTCAGCGAAGTCCCAGACAAGATCGCCATTTAAAATAAATTCGTTAATAACACCGTGATTGCTTCCGATATCTTCAATCCATTCTTCTGTATACGCACATCCTGGAAAATTAAAAATTAACCTGCGCTTTGGTTGCCCATGTATAGTTATCGTGTCAACGGAGTCAACTATTAAATAATTATAGGAGCAGAATAAGATTGATTCTATTGTGTCACCAACATTTGCTCCAAAGTCATAAAGCAAATATTCGTTGTTGAAGTTGTGGTAAAATACTTTTTGTCCTGAATCTCTTAATGCTCCATCCAATCCCCAGTTCGTAAGAGTCGTATCTGTGGTCTGGTATAGTTTCTTATAAGAATATAAGCCAAGGATTGTATCTCCCTGAAGTCTATATGAAACAGGGTGGCAATATGAACTAAATGGTCCAGCTGAACATTCTGCAATATTCCATAGCTTAGTAGTGTCGACAAATGTCTGCGATGTTGCTCTCATTGTCGAAATGGTAAATGCAAATAAGATGCAGATTTGTTGGAATGTTTTTTGTTTTAGCATTGCTTGTAACGTCAGTCCGTCTAATAACTACCCGTCATCACCAAATATAGTAATTATTTGAACGCATTGCATTCGCTTTAAGCAGCTCTTAAAAAGAGATTCCATTTTGATACTTCAAAAACAGGTATTGTCCTAACGAAGGCATTTTCGTTTGCATCGATCAATTTTTCAATAAATAAAAAGACAAGTTCTTGGAGGAACTTTTTGAAAATGTTTTTGTCAAGGATATTCATTATTCTTCTTAAGTTATAGTTGCTAAAGGCGATAATTGAAATTTACAACACCGGTAGGTCTCATATGAGCATCAGCAACTTTACACTCAATCAAATTCATCAATCAAAAACAAAAATCATAACAGAAAAATTATGGAAGAATTATTACCGAAAAAAAAACTACTATTGTACCCTTTTTTCAGGACGAGTCAACCTTGATACGAAGCACAAAGCTTCATTTAACCATTGAGCCGCCAATTTCTTGTAGGTGCTGTTACCTGCTGGCATTGTTCGTCAATTACAAAATTAAATTATTCTAATGGATATTTAAACTTTTCAGAATAGTCGTCTAATACCATTCTAATTTTAAGTTTTTATAATAAGTCTCATGTTCATAATTTGACCAATCGTAAAAAATTATTTTGTCCCAAACACAGCGCCAATCAGTAAACTTATAAAGCCGGTTATGCTGGCAATTTGCCTGTATTCAAAAATAGTAAACCACTTGTCCCTGAAAGCTGTCCAGTTTGCAGGAACACTATCTGCCGACCATGTATTGATAACATCATTGATGGGTAAATTACCTTTTAATGTAAGCAGTATTTCCGCTACCAATGCAAGCAACGCAATTGTTGCAGTAATAAATACAAGACTTGAGGGAGTTTTGGCGGCTAAGATTACGAGTAACATATTTGCAAGTAATGCTGCATAAATTACATATTTAAAGCTTGCTCTCATACTGATATCAATCAGCTTTCTTATTTCGGTATAAGAATTAGCACCTAAATTAAGCTGCACCTGTTTCAATGAAAGCATGTACATGAAAGCCTGGCTTGCAATTATTGCGTACACTAACAGCGTAATTGCTAAAATTATCTTGGTTGTCATAACTAAATTGTTTTTTTGATTATACATTTTGATTTCATTTTTTAATAAACATAACGCCTACTATGATAAGCCAAACTAACCAGAGTGTACTTCCAATAAAGCCAGCCATATCCCATACAGGAAAACCTTTTATTACTGTTGCAAATAATTCAGCTTGTGCCAAAAGGTAAATTAATGAACTGATAATGCCGAGCCAGTTTACCCATTTTGGCATCAGTTTTAATCTGGCAAATGAAATGGTCATCATCACTGTCCATGCAATGGTAAAAAGTTGTCCTAAATGTTCGCCCAGTATAACACCGCCAAACTGGTGAATGGTTTTAAAGGAAACGATGGCACCAGCTTTCGTTGCTTCGTCTGTTGCATGCACAAATGTATCAGCGAGCACAGGCACAACAAAGGTCCATCTTAATAACCCAATCATCTGAACAATTAAACCAATTACACCAATGGTTGTAGCCATACGAACCAATGTTGCTTTGTTTTCAAATTTTTGCCCAATCAAGATATAAGCAGGTAGCAAAGGAATACCAGTTATGGCGAAAGCAAACCACGTCCATATCAGAGAATTTCCGCCCTGGTAAAATTTGGTAAGGATGATTCCAGTGTCTTGTCTTAAAATATCAGGATATTCAAAAACGATTGTTAACATAGTGTAGGGAATGAGTAATGCAATTGCACTTGTAATTAGTAAGATTCCAATTGTGTTGTTGTTGCTTTTCATTTTTTTGTTTTTTTGTTTGATAATGCAAAGGTGTATCAATACAAATTCCCGTTCATGCACATTTGTGAATAAATGCACCAACAGCCTGTTTCTTAATTATTTTTTTGGATTGACGAGTACCATTCAACCGTTTCTTTTACAATGTCTGAAGGATAGGTAATATGGTTGCCGAAGCGGCTTACATATTTATCGTGGTTCACTAGGTATGGATATTCAAACTGGTAAGCCATTTCATAAAGTTCTTTGATAAATGAATTAAAGAGTCCAGCGATTCTGATTATAAACTTTGGCGTAACAGATTTTTTTATTTTTTTGTTGGTAACCACTTCAAACAAGTGTACCCATTTATCTAAGCTTAATGCAGGTGCATTGGGTACATGCCATATTTGTCCAAATGTGTCATCTGCCGTGCCAACATTTATCATCGCTGCTGCAAAGTCATTTATATAAGTGAATGTGTGCGGTAAGTCTATATTTCCAAACAGCCTTACTGTTTTTTCATGGTAAACACTATGCAGAAAGTCTGTACCGAAAATGCCTTTGTGAATGCGAGG
>JAYTMW010000026.1:0-9736 GCA_043728105.1 Saprospiraceae bacterium
ACGGATGGAATTGTGAAAACATCAAAAGCTCTGTAACAAGACTTATATTCTTTATCGGTATAATTTTCTGTAAATTGTCTTGCACAACCTATGATTGCGCCGTCTTTTGCGCCTTGTGCTTTAGCCGTCAAAACATCAGACGGGTAAATATCTAAGCCCAAATCGCCCGTCATACTGAGGGGGGGCAAGACATTTGCTGGAAGTTGTTTGCATTCAAAAACCACGTCATTTGGGCAATCAATAGTTGGTGTTTGACCTAAAATATTTATCTGACAATTGATAGTCGTACAGGCATCCGTTAAGGCAATATTGATAAAAGAACCGATAAAATCAGACGTAATAATGTTGTCAACAAGAGGCTTGCCGTTGGCATCCGTTATTTTAACGGTGTAGTATTTATAGTCTTTATTTTTAACAATATTGGTTGGGTCAAAAATAGCTTTACACGTAGGGTAGGTGAGGAGGATGGGTGTTAAATTGAGTTTATCGGAACAAGTCAAACCCAATGACGGCAATTTTATCACCACCGATTTACACTCACTTGCACACACGCCATTCGCATCTGTGCAAAGTTCTAAGATGACTTCACCTCTTTTTTGTTCTTCAAAAGAAGGGATATATTTAAAGGCTTTTGACCAAATATTGGTTTCAATACTGTTAATATCAACAAATCTACCAAAAACAGTTGTAGGATTATTGCCTTTTAAAGCTTTCCAAGTACCATTTTTAGTCGCACTGCCTGTGATTGTGCCAAGTGTAGAAAGTATGATTTCTGTATTACTTACACAATTACTAACAGTATCTTTTACAAATGCTACTCTGTTCTTAATAAAATTAGTAAGCGTAATATTTGCAACGCCTGCACCACAAGGATTGCCCACTTCTGTTACCGTCCACGCTAAAACAACGGGGCTTTCGAGGGCAACATTTGTGACGGTTATGATTGGGCTATTGACATCCGAAATGGTTGCTGAACCTGATTTTATGCTCCAAATACCCTTTCCTACTGAGGGGGTGTTTGCTACAACATTAAAGGTACTATTTTCACAATTATTATTGATAGGATTAATGGTTGCAACAACGGGTTGATCAACGGTTAAATTAACGTCATCAACCGCACTACAACTTTCAAGACCTGTGATAATAACCGTCCAACGAGCGATGCCTGTTTTGCTTCCAACTGTGGCGGTACTGTTTAAAGCATTGATATTACCGAAACTGATTGGCCCACTCACGGTTGACCATGAACCCGTCGAACCACTTGCAGGAGCTATGGCAGCTAAGGTAAAAACACTGTTTTGGCATTGACGTTGGTCAACACCCGCATTGGCTTGTGGCTCTTCAGTGGTGATAATGACATCGTCCGTTGAAATACAAGTTGTATTATCATTCACAAAAACAGTCCAACGTAAAGTGGCTGTTTTGCCTGAGTTTAAAGTGACAGGCGTTGTTGGAGAATTAACATTGGTAATCGTTGCATCACCACTCACGATAGACCATTTTCCAGTCGTCAATACTGAGGGGGTCGTTGCTGCCATCGTGAAATCACGGATACGGCAGAGGCGAAGATCTTTACCTGCATCAGCCTGTGATTCATCCACTTGAATGGTGATTTCAGAGGTGGCAGTACAAAGAGGATTTGCATTGACAGAAACAGTCCAGACCAAAGTAGCCGTGCTGCCAGAAACCAAACGCACCAAAGTCGTTGGATTGGCATCGTTAACAATGGTTGCATCACCGCTTTTCACCGACCATTTGCCCGTGAAACCTGTTGCAGGAGTCGTTGCTTTCATCACAAAAACACGCTCTTTGCATTGGCGAATATTTCCGCCAGCCGTTGCTTGAGGTTCATCTACGAATAAAACAACTTCATCAAAAGCGGTACAACTTAGATTATCTTTTATGGAAACCGTCCAACGCAAAGTAGCGGATGCACCACTTGTTACAGTCGCCGTTGTATTATTTAAAGCATCATTTGCAATGGTAGCATTGCCACTCAAAATTGTCCATTTTCCAGTCTCAAATACTGAGGGGGTGTTTGCTGCCAATGTAAAAGAACGACTTTTACAAGCTCTAATATCGTCACCCGCTAAGGCAATGGGTTCGTCTAAGCGTAAAACCACTTCATCAGCGGCAGTACAAGTTGGGTCAGCAATGAGGCTCAAAGTCCATTTCAAAGTGGCAGTTGTGCCTGTGTTTAAAATAGCAATTGTGGTTGGGCTTGAAGGACTATTCAAAGTAACATCACCATTTACGACCGTCCAAGTACCCATTGTGCCAGAGCCAGCGGCTTGTGCGCCCAAAATAAACGTGCGATTCTTACACTGTCTTTGGTCATCTCCTGCTGATGACTTAACATCAATAACTGTTAAAACAATATCGTCGCTTGCAAAACAAGTCTGTTTATCATCCACTGTTACCGTCCAACGCAAAGTAGCAACTGTATTTGTGTTAATTTTAACCGTAGTCAAAGGATTATTCACATCTGTAATCGTAGCATCACCACTTAATAGTGTCCATTTACCCGTCATGCCCAAAGGTGCAGCATTAGCCACCATTGTGAAATTGCGGTCTTGGCAATTGCTGATGTCTTTACCTGCATTGGCTTTTGGTTCGTCCACCCGCAAAGTTACTTCATCCGCAGCGTTACAATCAGCATTGCCCGTGATGCTCAAAGTCCATTTCAAAGTAGCAACATTACCCGTTCTGATAATAGCCGTTGAATTGGGTTTTGTATCATCGCTCAAAAGCACATCACCGCTTATGACCGTCCATTTGCCCGTTGTGCCAACAGGAATATCACCAGCCCCCAAAGCAAATGCACGATTGTTACATTGTCTTGCATCAGGCCCAGCCGATGAAGCGACATCAATGGTCGTTAAGATAACATCGTCGGCTATAAAACAAGTTGGTCTATCATCCACTGAAACAGTCCAACGCAATTTTACCGTTGAACCTGAATCAATCGTTACGCCCGTGGTTGGGCTATTGATGTCAGCAATAGTGCCTTTGCCACTTACTAAAGTCCATTTACCCGTCATGCCCAAAGGCGCAACATTCGCACCCATTGTAAAATTGCGAATTTTACACTTCGTTTGATCTTGTCCCGCATTGGCTTTGGGTTCATCTACTCGTAATGTGACTTGACTTCTTGCATTACAAGCGGGGTCAAGTTTGGATGTAACAACCCAACTAATTTGAGCAATATTGCCCGTGTTAAGGGTTGCTTTTGTGTTAAATAAAGTATCATTTACAAAAGTCACATCGCCCGTAATGACAACCCATTTACCCGAAGCCGAAGCCCCAGGATTGTTGCCGCCCAACAGAAAAACTCTATCGTTGCATTGACGTAAGTCAGGGCCACCCGCAGACTGAGGGGTGTTGTTTATGATTAAAACCTCATCAAAAGAAGAACAAAAAGGGTTGGCATCCACAGTGACCGTCCAACGCAAAACGGCAGACATGGCACCACCGTTGAGCGTAGCCGATGTTTTTGGCGCATTAAAATCAGCTATAAAAGCCGACCCTTCAACGATTGACCATTTACCCGTCATGCCAACAGGTGCAGCGGTTGCTTCAAGATTGAAAATATTTATTTGGCATTTGCTTTGATCTTGCCCCGCATTGGCGATTGGGTCATCCAAGAAAAGCACGACTTCATCCGCCGCATTACAAGCGGCATCGCCCACAACATTAACCGTCCAAATCAAAGTGGCTGTAATTCCCGTTACCAATTGAACGGACGTATTGGGACTCTTTGGGTCAGAAATGATAACATTACCACTTTTTACCGTCCACATACCCGTTGTATTGCCCGTGGTAGCCGTTGCACCCATCGCAAAGAAGCGGGTGCGACACGCCCGACGGTCAGGCCCAGCCGAGGAAGCGGGTTCGTCATTTGTGATAATGACGTTGCCAAAAGAAACACACGTAGGGAAATCATCATAGCTCACAATCCAACGCAAAGTGGCCGTCGTGCCAGAGGTCAAAGTCACTTTTGTAACTGGATCTTTTGTATTTGCGATGGTCGCATTACCACTCACTACCGTCCACATACCCGTTGAACCCACCGCAGCACCCACCGCCGCCATTGTGAAAACATTGCTACTGCATTGATTGATATTTGAACCTGCAATGGCTATGGGTGCAGCCCTATTTTTCAAAGTAACCGTTGTTACGCTTTCGCAACCACCGTTTACTACTTTCCATTCTACCACCGTTGGAACACTTATGCCAACACCATTCACAACCGCCGTATTGCCAGTAGGTGTAATAGTGCCAGAACCACTCACAATGCGCCAAGTGCCTGTTGCCAAACTGCCATCAAGCAAACGAGGAGCTTGCGCTGTTAATTGAAAACGTGCGCTGCCGCATTGTTCAGGCACAGGATTTATGACGGCGGCTACTTTTTCATCAACTTTTAAACTAATATTATAGTTGTAAGCACACTTATCACCTGCATTCCACATTAAAGTGTAATTACCTGCAACATTCGGATTAAATTTTGGATTTTGAAGGGTTTGTGTACTTAAAAAAGTCGTTCCAACACCTTTCCAAACGCCATTGATAGCGGGCCCACTTGGGTTTATCTGAATCAAAGGACTACCCACACACACGGGCGCAATTGTGGAATCCTTAGCAAAAATATCAGCACAATTTGTTTTGGGTTGAAAAACATAAGCTCTATAAATTCGGCAAGTATCAGGGTCAGGTGCTTTTAAAGAAACACCATCGCCAGGGTTGTTGAAAACCACATTATTAACCTTGTCACCTCTTCTGCCTGTTGCACAAGGCGAGCGTAAACCTACACTTGCATCTAAACCGAATTGATATTGTGCGGCAATATCAAAATTGTTTCCGCCCGTTGATTTACTTTCTAATTCAGTATCTTTATAAAAATAAACAATGTCTGAGGAGTTGGCAAAAAGCACTACTCGAAAGGTCAGCATTAAGTTATCCGTATTTTCTGTTGAACCAATGGGTTTAGGCGTGACATTATCCCATTGAATCACTATACGGTCAGGACTTGATTTTCTTTCCCACCGCACACTACTCACATTGGGCACTAAATTGAGTTCATCCCAGTAAGGCGCAATAATGTATTCAGCCAAAGAAGCCAAACCACGATTCGCTCCTCCTCCTGAAATATTGTTTCGATTAGGCAAATTCACAGAGGGCGCATTCACGAGAATTGCACCATCCGCACCCACCCGCAAAGACGTTACTTTTTGACAATAAAAAGTGAAATTGAAATTTCCCAAAGGAATATTCATCGTCGAATCGTTCAGCATATTAAGATTCGTACCCGTTACGGATATGTCATCATCAACTAAAACAGTAGGATAGCCAGGAATAGGATTGCTCGTTCCACACTTATCAATGCAAGGCATGATAGTGTAAAAAAGATTGCTTTGGGCGTAAGAAAGGGTTGTCCATAAGGTCAAAATGACAATTGCCCTTAGCCGATTGCTCAACTTCGTGAAGTAGTTTTGATTCATGAGATGTAAACTTTGAGTTTAGATATAAAATTTAAAAGCGTATAGTATAAACCAAGACACCCCCTCAGTATTTTCATACATTGGAAGCATTTTAATTCAATCTTATTTTTTTGAATGTTAAATAAAAGACAGCAAAGTATGAGGCAAGTTAAAATGTAAAACAATTGATTATCAACCAGTTAGGTACGATATTCATCATTTATCATTCATCATTCATCATTATACAATGCGTTAATATCTAAAATTCTGCAATTTTAAAATCGGTAAATAGGAAGCTGTAAATCGGTGCGTGGAAATGCGGAGAAATCGGTGAATGAGATATGCGTTATAGTGATGCTTTAATTTTATGCTTTATATGTTAGCGCAAAGATTAATTATATTTCTTATATCTGCAAGTTTAAGGTAGAAAAAAAATATTCTTATTTTTTAATTTGAAGATTATTATAATTTCAAAACAATTTTACGGTATTTTACGGGCGTTGTTTCAGTATGTAACGTGTAAAAAATAACATGGTCTGTTTGAAGTTTTTTTTGCAACACAACTTGTCCCGACCTTTATCGGGATAGGCACATAGGACACATAAGACACATAGGTTAATATGTAATTGTTTGATTTTCAACGAGTTATAAAATTTTTTTTTGAAAACTATGTATTCTATGTGCCTATCCCGATAAAGGTCGGGACAAGTTGTGTTTCAAAAAAAATTGACCTATTATTTACTTGTTATTATTTTATTTAAATTAAAAAAAATTAAACACCCCTCAGTATTTTTGCGCAAAAAATAAAATATGAACATTTTAGTAGAAGAACTGATTAAAATAGGACTCTCTCTCTTGTTGGGCAGCTTATTGGGGCTTGAGCGAGAATACAGAAACAAGCCCGCAGGTTTCCGCACTATGGCACTTATATGTGTAGGCGCAACGCTTTTTACGATACTTTCTCAACAATTAGGACATGAAGGCAGTGGCGACCGAGTGGCTGCAAACATCATCACGGGCATTGGTTTCATCGGTGCGGGTGTCATTTTTAAAAACAACAACAGTAACGTGCTTGGTTTGACCACGGCGGCAACCATTTGGATAGCGGCAGGGATTGGCATGGCAGTCGGTTCGGGTGCTTACACGCTGGCGATTCTTATCTTGTTTGTGGTTTTAATGGTGCTGTCTTTTTTTGAATATCTTAGAGGTTTATTGGATGCTTTTCACGCCCGCCGTGTCTATTTTATCACCTACGAAGGACATGTTTTAGATGATGAAATAGAACTTGAAATGAAACAGTATAAACTTAAATTTAAAAAGCTGAAAGAAAAGCGCAATCAAAAAGAAACATTCAACGAATATGAAGTGATTGGCAAACATAAGAATTTGCAAAAATTCAATGACTATTTGTTGCAATCGGAAGAGGTGCTTTCGTTTGAATACTGAGCGAATTTTAAAATAAAAAGACTGCCTCCGTGAGTGAAGCGGTCTTTTTGATTCTTGTATAAAAAACCTATTGTTTCACAAACTTCCCAACGTATCTTTTTCCATAATTATCTATTATTTCAACAATATGATTACCAATACTGAGGGGTGTCGTATCTATGGAGATGATGGTCGAAGAAACTGTATGTGTTGCTTGCATAAGTGCACCATCTACACTATAAATATTCACTTTTACTGCTTGCACCTGTTCGGGTAAGTTGACGTTTATGGTCTCCTTGCAAGGGTTTGGATAGCTTTTTACTTCCATTCCTTTTATCTCATCGGTGGAAGAGAGGAGACTATAATTTCTAAACACAAAAGTATAATTACCTTGTAGGGTATCTATCGTTCCGTCCAGATATTTATAAAATAACCTATTACTAACATTAGGAATCTTTTTTTTCAAAGAATCAATTAAATAACCCTGTTTCACTAAAAAAGTGGGAGGAACTGGATAATCAAATTCTTCGGGAAAACCTTGTTGAGTGTAATACTCGTTTTCTGTCATAAAGCTTTTAGTAATGCAGGGATTATTCACAATTTCAAATTTTGATTTATCCCAACTAAATTTAATGGGAGGGTATTTTACTCTTATCAAAATAAAGCCATGTTTTGATAAACCATAAGGCACACAAGGTTCATTGGGCGGTGGAAACGCTCGGTTGAAACCATATTTTAGCGTAATGTGCTTTGCGATATCACCTCTTTTAATAACTTGATCTAAAACCTGATATATATAATTAAACTTGTGTACACGCATCTCAAAAACACTGTCAAACTTCTGATTAGCTATTGATATATCACCAAAAGTTGTTTCTAATTGTGATTCATATTTAGTTTCTTTGTCGTATGCTATTACCACACTATCCTTATTGCCTTTAGCATCTTCACCACGTAGCGTAAACTCAAATTCAGGTTTGCGTTGTGCGGTTGATATATTGGATAGAAATATTAGAACTGATATTAAAATTGATGCTCTCATCTTTTATAGTTGTTTAGTAAATGAATAAAAATATCATACCAAATACAACGAAAGACCTTATTCAGATACTTTCGCCGTATTTAACATAATTATATGAGAATAGCGATTATCGAGCGATGGTCAGAGGAAATTTCTCTACAACCCCATTTTCATTTATGAGTATTTGATAAAGACCAGGCTGTAAATTCATTTGAAAATCTCTTTGAATAGCACCTACAGGTTGTTTGCCCATTGGCAGAAGCATTTTAACGAGGTTGCCAAGTGGATCAATTAGCATCATAGAAATGTCCGATGCTTGAGTCAATTCGTAATTGATGCTAAATGAGCCTTGCGAAGGATTCGGCGTTACCACACTCCCTGCGGTGCGTAAAATACCACCACCTCTTCGACATTGAGGGTCAGTTGAACTGAGGACGGTTAGAGATTCTACCCAATTTTCTTCACCAGGGCAACTCGGAGAATTATCAGCGGATAAAATAATTGTGTAATTACCGACTGATGAAAAATTCATACCAAGTGTTGAGTTTAGATTGATTGAGGATGGTATAGTGCCAGTTTGCCATGCGTTAGCAAACACCTGTCCATTAGGCTTTGTTACTTTCACCTTCCATTTGGTTGAGTTTGCCGTATTATTGGGATAAATAGTGACGATTTGCGATGCACGGCTACAAATTATATTATTGGTTAAGGTAAAAGAAGGACTGGCAGGTGAACATTCTTGTACACACTGCTCAACATAACTACTTAGATTTCCTAATAATCGTGTTTGAATCCTGTCAATTTGACAAGGTGTCAAAGCTTCTTGCCATGGCAATCCAGCTGACATCATAACATTATTTGATATGTTAGCCCAATTCCCACAAACGGGATCATTTGGATCATATGAGTAACAATTAGGGTGTTCTCCCGTATCTGCGCAATCATCTCCACCATTATCATGATACAATCCCAAAAGATGACCTACCTCGTGGTTTATAACGTGACCAGTTCCTCCATTTAGTCCGTTGTTCCAAGCTGCTTTATATCCCACCCAAGAGTTTAAATTAAAAGCTAAAAATGGGTAAATAATGTTGGGGTCAGTAATATCAAATGCGACTCCACCTATTGTCGTATTTTCATCAGTAACCATGTAAACATGTATAGATTGCCCTCTATCTTGTGCCCCATAGAGTGGATCTGCTTGATAAAAATCAAGGTAAACACCTTGGTTATAAATAGCGGTATTACAAATATAGTCAACGGAGCCTAAAATGTATTGTAATCTTTTGGGAACAACAGGAGTGATATTTGATAGTGATTGTGGTAGATAATTGCGGTAATTATAAGCCATTTTTCCATTTGCGTTGGTTATCACATCTGCTGCAAAAGTATTACCCGTCACACCAGCTTGGTGAAAAGCCGTACCAACATAGCCATCATCTGTAGCTCTAAAATTACCAGTGCCATCATTTTTTAAAATGTAGTGAAAGTGGAGTTTAATAAATTTTGTTGATTGTACTTTTGAGCAAGCCGCTTCGCCTCTAAGTAAAGCATCGTTGGTGATGGGAGGAACTACCCATTTCGCTAAATTTTTGTTCCTATCGGCATTTCTTTTTATGAATTCTGGGGTCGTCCCACAGTTCATAGATTGTCTTGCAGCATTCCTTTCATCGTTGCTTTGGGCAAATGAGAGATTACTTAACATTAAGAAAAGAATTAGAAACGTTGTGAAACGTTGTGAAACGTTGTGAAACGTTGTGAAACGTTGTGAAACGTTGTGAAACGTTGTGAAACGTTGTGAAACGTTGTGAAA
>JAYTMW010000027.1:0-3512 GCA_043728105.1 Saprospiraceae bacterium
ATCTATTATAACGGATTTAATTTAATCTACCTTTTGCAGGTTTAGTTTAGCTTAATTCGTTGAGTATCAAGTAGTTAGTAGTTTTTGTAATCACACCAATTTAATTGATACTTTTAAAACCTAAACAACCACTTCACCTTCAACCGCCAAAGCAATCATGCTCATAATTTTAGCATACAATTCTTGCGGTTTAAAAGGTTTAGAAATATAATCATTCATACCAATTTCGTGGCATTTATCCGACTCCTGTTTGGTGGCAGTTGCCGTCAAAGCAATGATAGGAATTTTAGATTTTTCACGAATTTTTATCGTCGCATCAAAACCATTCATCACGGGCATTTGCAAATCCATGAGGATTAAATCGTAGCTGTAGGTGCGGAATTTTTCGAGCGCAACCGAGCCATTTTCGGCAATGTCAACGGTGACAAAAGGAGACCAACTTGTGAGCAATTTCTTGGTTGCCATTTGGTTCAAAAAATGGTCTTCTACAAACAAAATGCGTAGAGGCGAATCGGGTGCAGAGGCATCGAAAACGAAATTTTTGACGGCTTGAATTGGGAAATCCATGTCAAAAGCGGTCGTATCGTTGAGCTTGTTGCTGATATTGAACGACCCCCTCAGTATTTTGACCAATTTCCCGACAATCGCCAAAGCCAATTGTTGTTTATCGGTTTCGTTGGTGTCGTTTTTAATGGTTTCCAATATTTTATTTTCCTCCATCAATTCTTTTATCTGATTGATGTTCAATGCCTTGCCACTGTATGTTGACTTCAATTGCATTGTAGCCGCTTGTTTTTCACCAGTTATTAGCATCACATCGAGTGTGATTTTGCCGCCTGTGGGTGTGTAGCGAATGGCATGGTCAACCAAATTATAAACGATTTGCGTAATTTTCTTTGAATCGGCGATGATTTTTTCGGGTAATTCCTCTTGCAGATTAAACTCAAATTGAACCTTAGCATTGTCGGTTTTTATTTGAACAACTTTTGCAATCGAGTTGAAAAAATCACGAATATGGAACTCTTCAGGCTCAAGTTTAAGGTTTTGGGACACCAACATCGAGAAATTAAGCATGTTGCTCAACATCAAAGATAGGTCGTCAACGGACACTTTTAAGCCTTCCACCAACTCATTTTGTTGCGGCGTAACATTCGAGTTTTCCATCAAATAGAGCAAATTGACGATGCTACTTAGCGGCGTGCGGATGTGAAAACTCATATCCTGCATCGCTTCCTCTTTCAGCATGGCCGTTTGGCGATTGATGTTTTGCTCCATGATGAGTTGCTCATTCATTTTGCGCTCGGTGATGTCTTGGATGCCGCCCACGAGTAGTGTGCGTTGGGTCATATCGTCAAAAAACACTTGTGCGTGCATGGCGAGCCACCTCAACGAAGTGCCGTCCACGATGATGCGGTGTTCAATTTTATGTAGTTTACCATCTTTGGTTGCGTCCTCAAAAAAGGCTTCAACGGCTTCTTTGTCTTCAAAATGCACGAGTTTGTTGTAGGTGGATAGACCCGTGGTGATGCTGCCTGGGTGGAAACCGAAAATGCGATAAATTTCGTCCGTCCACACCATTTCGTTGCTCACTAAGTCCATTTCCCAATTGCCAAAGCCCGCCAATTGTTGCGCCTTCACGATGCGGCGTTCATTGATGGTCAGTTCTCGTTTTGTATCTTCTAATTTCTGAAATTCTTTATGTCTCTGAATCGCATAACGGATAGCACGACCCAACAATTTTCCGTCAAATTGCCCTTTCACCAAAAAATCTTGCGCACCCGCTTTCACGGCTTGATTGCCCACTATCTCATTGTTCACGCCCGTCATAACAATGACAGGAATGTTAGAAACGGTTTCCATGAAGCGGTTAAGGGTTTTGAAACCTTGGGTGTCAGGAAGCGAAAGATCGAGTAAAACGATGTCAATTTCGTGCTTATTGAGGATGTCCATGCCTTCAAAAAAGGTATCCGCTACGAAAAGTTCGTACTTAAAAGCGGCATCTTTCATGTAGATTCTCACCAATTGAGTATCGCCTGGATTGTCTTCTATCAATAGTATGTGGGTAGATTGCCTAACGTTCATGCTCTGGAAAAATAAATTTAAATTGAATAATAGAGCTTTGTGTTTACAACGAGTGGCTTAGTAAAAGCTACAGTTTTAGATTGATAACAGATGTGTAATGAGATCTAAAATACTTATAAGTAATTGATTAATAATTATTTATAAATATTTTTATTGCTAATAAAAAAAAATCAGTAAACAGAAGGCAAGGTGGCTGTCATCAACCAAAAAGTTTCTATTTTCTGAACGATGTCGAAAAAACGGTCAAAGTCAACGGGCTTATTAATGTAAGCATTTACTTTGAGGTTATATGTTTTTACAATATCTTGTTCGGCATTAGAAGTCGTAAGAACCACGACTGGAACATAACGAAGACTATCATCTTGCTTAATTTCTTCCAAAACTTCCCGACCATCTTTTTTAGGGATATTCAAATCTAAAAGAATCATATCTGGTCTTGTCGCATTTTCGTAGGGCGGACGACGGAACAGATAATTCAAAGCATCTTCACCATCCATGACCACGTTCAATTTGATGGTCAATTTTGATTCTCTGAATGCTTCTTGGGTTAATCTCACATCTCCGGGGTTGTCCTCCACGAGTAAAATATCCACAGGTTTTGAGAAGATTTCTTGCATAAGTTATATTTTTTTGATACGTAGTTTATTGAAATAGAAGATATTTAATTAAAATAAATTATTGTAAAATATTGATAATCAATAGTTTACGTGATTTTTCGTTTTGTTTTGATTTGTCCATTTGGTCTATAAGTTTATAGAAAGAAAGGTTGTTGATTCATACTTACTATTTGGTATATCTCAAATAAACAAATTTTAATATAAAATATTAAACAAAATTAATGCCTAAAAATATGTGTGAAAGTAAGTAGTACAAAAAATGCCTTTTATATTTGCGTTTTAATTCTACTTTGGCACTCTACAACATGAGATATTTACTCACTGTTTTTACTGCGTAAAAAGGCGTGCTAAAGGGGATTTTTTCTCGGATTGATTGATTTTTTAAAAAGAAAAATTTTCAATTTTTCTTTTTAAAAAATCAATCAATCTATTTAGTCCTTTTTCTGTTTTAGAGTGCCAAAGTAGAATTAAGAACATTGTGACAATAAAAAACAGTCAAATTTTGGAAAAATATCATCACATTTTCAACTATTATCTTTCTAAAAACGCCTTCAACGAAGCCCCTTCGGAGCTTTATGAACCCGTTAATTACATACTTCATTTGGGTGGAAAAAGACTGCGTCCACTCTTAGTTTTGATGGGTACACATCTTTTTGATGACAATATTGAGAAGGCTTTGCCCGCCGCTTTTGCCGTTGAGGTTTTCCATAATTTTACGCTTTTACACGACGATATAATGGATGAAGCGCCCCTCAGACGTGGAAAGCCAACCGTTCATGCTCGCTTTGGCACGAACACGGGAATCCTTTCGGG
>JAYTMW010000028.1:0-3065 GCA_043728105.1 Saprospiraceae bacterium
TCTCGCATCTTCAAAAAAACGTTTCAATTAACGCCCTCCGAATGGCAAAAACAGTGTAAATCAATTTAATTTCTTAAAAAAAGCGATTTGTGCTATTAGAAAACGTGATTTGTCTTCACGGTATAGGCGTTTGCTATGGTAATTTTGAATGGTAATCATTTAATCAAACAATGGTAATACATCAAATAAAAATGAGTCGCTACTTTTGAGTTCTCTGATTTATAGTCCCTTAAAAAAAATTAAAAACCATTGATTTCTTTACTTGTTACTCAACGAAACTTTTTTTAAACCTAAAATCCAAATTGCAATCATACCACCACCTCAGTTATGCTTTCAGCTTGATGAAGCCAAAGGCATCATATTTTTGCCTTTTTTCTCATTTTTAAAATAAAAACAGTACATTTAGATATTGAAAAAAAAGCCCTAAAATGAATATCATCTCGCTCGGAAAAACCATTATTCAAAACTACTTTTTTATGAATGCCCTCACCCGCAAGTTAGGCGAACCCGTGCATCTAAACGAAGGTGCGTGTGAAAAGATATTTGAGGATGTAAAAGCGGATACTATGATGGCTCAAAAATTTGCGCTCGTTTGTAATATCAAGACCATGAGCATTGGTTTTCATTTCAATACGGAAAAGTTTTTAGGCTATAATGGGTCATTGGATTTGAACAAATTCTTTATGCTATTGCATCCCGATTTTATGGAAGAATATCTCAAATGGGGTCGGGCGACTTACAATTATATGATGAACCTAAAAGACGTTATCGTGGAACCCATGGCAATGTGTTCCCGCATGACGATACCGCTTAAACTTGCCAATGGGCAATATCATTGGGTGCTGCAAGAAGCAATGGCTTTGCAAATTGACGCTAATGGCAAAATGGTATCACACTTAAATATTTATACCGTTTTGCATGAAATGGATGGCAAAGAAGATGTGGTTTTGGTTGGTCATCTTTTCAACAATGGTTTTGAGGTGAAAGAGTGGACGCAAATGGTTTGGAAAGATTATTTCACAACAAAACCCTTTGATTTAACCCCCGCCCAACAATTAATAGTTGCTGAATTGCATAAAAATATGGATTTGAGTAATGCCGAAATTGCTCTGGCATTAATCAAAACGAAAAATACCATTGATGTTCAGAACAAACAAATCATATCGAGGGCAAAAGAGGCTTTTCCACACAACGAATTTGGTACGATTAAAGATGTGGTGCGCTTTTTAAGGGAGATTCGGTATTTTGAGGATGGTAATAAAATACTTGATTGATGGTAATATGTGGCGTAAATAAATAGATATATTTTTGTGTTCTCTCCGATTTATCGCTCAATTATAAAAAACGAATGGACCGATGACATTTTTTAACCCAAAATTTAATTTAAACCAATAACAATTTATATAGTATTCCGATTCTCTCAATTTATCAAATTCATTTAGGTTACTTCTTTGATGTGTTGCGAAACATATTGAAGGCTTTGTGTATTATTTTTATAACCCAATTTTTCATTTGTTAAAAACAAACTTAATTATGAACAAATCTCTATATTCTCTGCTCATGGCAGCGTTTTTTATTGGCTTTTTGCTCCCCTCAGTATTTGGGCAAAATTGTGCTAATAACCTTTTATCCAATCCTGGTGCTGAGTCACCCTTACCGACTTCATATTCTTCACAACCTTACCCAACAGGACAGTGGTATGCTGCAAATAATAATGGTCAGATTGTTTCAGCAACAACATTTAAGAAAAATTCAGGCAGTTACGGATTTTACACGTTTCAGGGTTCGTTCACATCTCCCGCTCCGCCTTATACTTTATCCCAAGATACTGATTTGAGTTCATTATTGAGTAGTGGGACTACTTATCTTGACTTCTCTTTTTTCTATAATATAACTACAAGTGGCACGAATTCGCCTAATAATGGAGGTATTTTTATAGAATTATTAGATAACGCCAAAAATGTCGTTAGAACCAAACCTATCTATTTTAACGTTAATGTCGCTGACAATACATGGCAGTTAGGTGGTGATACCATTCAAATTTCTGCCAGTACACCTTTTGCCAGATTGAAAATTCAAACATCGCCTACGGGTACTGGCGCAAATATATTTTTTGACGATTTCTGCCTAACTGCCACGCACACGGCAGACTGCAACACACTTATTTTATTTCCAAAAACCAGCAATGTTACAACGACGACGGCTCAATTGGATTGGGGGCAAATTAGCAGTAATATTTTCGACATTTTTATAACGACATCGGCTTCAACGATTCCCGATAATTCAACAATGCCAACCTACAATGATGTTTCAATAAAACCCTATTCACTTACGGGACTTAACGGTGGGACAACCTACTATTGTTGGATACGAGGGGATTGTGGAACTAATAATGTAACAAATTGGACTAAAACTATTTTCAAAACGCTTCCTGATTGTGCTAACATTCCTACTATCAACTGCAATGAAACTGTAACGTCTGTTTTGTCGGGAATTGGTGCTTGGGGACCTTTGAACGGTGCGGAAGATGTTTATCGTTTCACAGCTCCGTCTTCTGGCGTTTTTTGGATAGTTACACCCTTAAACCCAACCGTTTCGTTTTATTATAAAGACGTTAATAATGGATGCAATGGCACAGCTGCGATCGCGGCGGGTCGCTATGATGGTAATATTTGGTCATTAAATGGTCTAACGGCTGGTTCAACTTACTATGTTTTTTCCGATTTTTCTTCGTCAGCGAATGATGCAAGAGTAGTAACTCAATCGTTTAAAATTGAATGTTGCTTGCCAACAGCAGGTGGCGTATATACTTCTGGAGCCACAACCGCAAATTTTTATGGTGCCAATAACGGCACTTCGTCAGTGGCGGATTTGTACATTTCTACATCTCCAACTCAACCTTTAAACACAGTAATACCTACACATTCAAATATTTCAACAACAAATATCCAAACAGTAGCCTTTGTCATTAATGGACTTACGCCTGAAACTACCTATTATCCATGGGTTAGAGGTAATTGTGGTGCTAATGGTACGGGCGATTGGTATAAATTACTAACAACACA
>JAYTMW010000029.1:0-1996 GCA_043728105.1 Saprospiraceae bacterium
AGCATAGCGGTGTTGCAAGGTCAAAAACTCAGTTCGGGTCAACAACTTTCTGTTTTGAATCTTAAAAAAACGGAGCTTATGGTTGCCATTGGTGACGAAAATTATGACGAAACGACGCATGAAAATCTGAAACAATTGAGAGACGAACGACAAATTGCCATCGGCTCGTTTACCAATCAGTTGACAGATGCAAAGTCGAAATTAGAGAAAATAGATACCCTCAAAAAACAAGAAAAAACGCTCCATGAACGGGATGCAAATTTGAAAGTTTTGTCGAGACTTTTCCGTGGTGACGGCTTTACGGGCTACGTAGCGAATACTTTTTTGAAAAATGTTTGCGGCAAAGCCAACGAATGGTTTATGCGTTTCACCAAAAATTGTTTGCGGTTGGAAGTGGATGAATCGAACCAACTTTTGGTACGTGATATTCTCAATCAAGGCTTGTTACGCAGCATTGATACGCTTTCGGGTGGGCAAAAATTTCAAGCGTCCTTGGCTTTGGCTTTGGCTTTGTCAGACAATATTCAAGGCAAAAGTGGCACAGAACAACGGTTTTTCTTCCTCGATGAAGGATTCGGGTCGCTCGATAGAGATGCTTTGAGGATTGTTTTTGAAACGCTGAATTTATTGAAAGAAAAGGGGCGTATCGTAGGTGTCATCTCGCACGTGGAGGAAATGCAGCAAGAAATTGCTCAATATTTGAAGGTTGAATTGGACGAAACGAAGGGCAGTTTTGTGAAAATGGTGTGAGACACACATCAATTGAGCCTCGCCGCTACAAAAATCCAAAAACAATTTCAGAACAGTATAATTTTGTAAATCTATAAATCCATACCCCCTCAGTATTTCTTGATTTTCAATAAAGTTAAGTTATTGAATGAGCCATAATTTTAATTTAAAAAAGTCAAACTAAACCAATACTACTTTACTTTTGTTCTTTAAACAAAAACAACATGGCAAAGAAAAATATAGAGACAATCGTCGCACCGCCAAGCCCACACATGGTCGGCGATGGCTTCCGAGTCCACACCTTCATACCGAGCTACGCAATAGGCATGGAGCGCATGAGTCCATTTTTGATGCTGGATTACAACGCCAAATTTTATTTCCCACCCACCGACCAACCCCGTGGCGTGAGTGTGCATCCTCACAAAGGTTTTGAAACGGTGACGATAGCCTACAAAGGTAAAATTGCGCACCACGATAGCGCAGGCAACAGCGGTATTATTGGCGAAGGTGATGTGCAATGGATGACGGCGGCTTCGGGTATTTTGCACAAAGAATACCACGAAAAGGAATTTAGCAAACAAGGCGGTGATTTTCAAATGGTGCAATTATGGGTCAATTTGCCCGCAAAAGACAAGAAATCGCCGCCCAAATATCAAGAAGTGGTGAACACAGACATGGGTAAAGTTGAATTGCCAAACAATGGCGGCTCGGTGGAAATCATTTCGGGCGACTATGCGGGTATGCAAGGCAAAGCCTCCACGTTCACGCCCGTGCATCTGATGAACGCCAAACTCAACGGTGGTGGCAAAGCAGATTTTAGTTTCCCCGCCCAATTCAATACCGCTTTAGTGATTATTGAAGGCACGGTGAAAGTGAATGACCAAGCCGTGGCAGCCAATCATTTTGTTATGTTTGAAAACAAAGGCGAAGATTTTACGATTGAAGCCGTTTCGGATGCCGTGGTTTTGGTGTTAAGCGGCGAACCAATCCATGAACCTATCGCCGCCCACGGCCCTTTCGTGATGAACACTCGTGCAGAACTGGTTGAGGCTTTTGAGGAGTTTCAAAATGGAAAGTTTGGATATTTGGAGGGTTGAAGTAGTTACCAAAAGCCTTTATTGGGCATTAGTGCATAATCCTACTTTGGCACTTTACTCTATTTAAAAGGTCTGTCCATTACCCACAAGTTTTTTTGACTTAAAAGTCCCATCGGGACGGTCAATATTGTAGCCGTGGATTTCAATCCACGGTAAAATAAGCAACGATA
>JAYTMW010000030.1:0-4272 GCA_043728105.1 Saprospiraceae bacterium
TATCGTTGCTTATTTTACCGTGGATTGAAATCCACGGCTACAATATTGACCGTCCCGATGGGACTTTTAAGTCAAAAAAACTTGTGGGTAATGGACAGAATTTTAAAACTTGAATCAAGTTGTCATTAATTCGCAAAATATATTTACTTTAAAATCACCCTCTCACAAGTTGAATACGTATTAAAATCAACGGATTCGACGACTTCATAATTTTCATTTAATACAACTATGTTCAAACCTGTTTTTTGATTTGCCGTTTCTTTGCCGTCAATTTTCGTAGAACAAGTTCGTCCCCAAAGCCCTCCCGCAGAAAGCATATCAATATTCTTTTTAAAAGTATAACCCCTCAGTATTTTGCCCTTTTCAAAAATTTCTTTAACTGCGGCACCATTATCAATCTTTTCAAATAGTAATTTATTTTTATAAAAAACACCCACGTAAGAACCCCAAAGAGCCAATTGCTGAATATTGGTTGAGCCCATTGCCCCGAAATAATCTTTCGCATCTTGACATAATCTGTAAGACGCATCATCTTTTGCGGTTACTAAAAGTAGTTTATCGGTGTGGCGTTTTAAAAAGTCAGTCAACCCCTCAGTATCAAAGTTAAAAGGCTGACAATCAGGTAGTTGTGTGAGATAATCAATGGTTTTTGGCAGTGTTTTTGGTACAAAAATGGGGTAGTTTTCATAAATAAAAGACTGCATTGTGCTATTATCCACGAGCTTGTCAAAATGCCAAACATCATCTTTTCGACTCACAAAAATGGAATTACTTTCATCACCCAAAATGCCTTTATCTAAATTGTCATTCAGATTTTTCTCCCATGACCGTTTCAAATCCCAAACGGAACGAGCAAAATAGCCCGTCGAAATAGCCTTTTTTTCTAATGCCGCCACGTGAGAGAAATCATAGAAATCACCGTAGAATTGATACTCCCAAAAATAAGGTTGATACATGACAACCCGCTGCGATTCTCGAAAAATGGGTTGCCATTTTTGCCAATTGATATGTCCTTTATAGGGTTTAGTGGTTACATCGTGCATCGTGAGCATGGGCTTCACATCATATACTTGTATAGCCGTAAATATTGCTAATAAACTGATTTTCAACAAGTTAGGTATTTTTATTTTCATAAAACCTACAATTGTGAAAGCCATAATGAGGTAATATACCGTCCAAACAAAACGACCTGAACCTCTTAAAGAATCACTCAATTGTTTAAACAAAGGGCCGGGTGCGTAGGTGTGTAAAACAGTTTCATTCCAACCAATGACGTTACTTAAAGAATAGATGAAATAGGCAATGGCTATGGATAAAATTGGAAACATTAAGGGCTTTGAGTTATCCAGTAGGTAATTTTTCTCCTCTAAAATTTCAATCTTCTTACCCCTCAGTATTTTTGCTATTTTTAGCGTTAAATAGTTGATTATCAACACAATAAGCATTAAAAAAATACCGACTCCGAGATAGGCAAAGCCTTCGTATTGCCCTTCGGAAGATGTTTTTAAGGCGGGTAGAATTTTTGTATAATTGAATGAATTGAAGAAGGCGTTTAAGTTGGTAGAATAATTTCCAAAACCGATGGATTGTGTCGCTAAATTTGGAATATTGAAATTGCCGACTATGTAAAAAACAGTTAAAACGACTGCCAGATTTGTTAAATTTAAGCGCAATAACTGCCAAAAAGAAATCAAATTACGTTGAAATAAATCATTGGTTTGAGCAAAAGCTAAACCCAACAACATCACCGTTAAATATTGGTGAATGGTGGCAGCGAAAAACACGAGTAATAATTGATATTTAATTTTTTTATTAGGCGTGAAAGGTTGAAAATAAACGAATAACGACGCTAAAATGAGAAAATGAGCCGATAAATTCATGTGGCTCGCTCGAAAAACAAATGTAGGTGCCATGATGATAAAAATCGAACCGAGTATCAAATACACATGATAAAGTGTTTGATTTTTGACAAAATACTGAGGGGTCACGCTTTTTAAAAGTTTATACCCAAACAAGCCTTGCAAGACATAGCACAGCAAAAACCACCAACCAAAATGTTGAAAATTTTGGGGTAAATAATCAGAAAATACTTTTATTGGAATCGCTAAAAGCGGTATCGCACCCGTGAGACCTACGCCCGTGACCGTCGGATAATCGTAGCCTGACATGGTGCCAATGACGGGAAACGACCAAGGCGACCACCGATAATATTCCCACGAGATAAACTCCGTGGGGTTATCAAAACCAATGGTAAAAAGCCAACCGATATTGGTTACATCTAAAACTTGCCATCCAAATTTAGAGAAAAAAACAAAGGCTGCAATGAGCATTACAGCTATTTCAGGTAGATTTTTTTTTACCCCCTCAGTATTTTTATAATTCATAAAACTTTGATAATCAATATTTTATAAAAAATATCGGTCTATATTTCTTTTCATGCCACTAAAATGGGCTATTATTATTTTGCTTGTTGCGCTTCGTTTTCTAACGCCTCCCAATACTCTACCGCCCGACGGGTGTGCGGAACGCAGATAGATCCGCCTACTAAATTGGCAATGGCATAGACCTCAAAAACCTCGGCTTTTGTCACGCCCAACTCGTAGCATGTGCCTAAATGATAACGGATGCAATCGTCGCAACGCAAAACCATTGAGGCGACTAAGCCCAATAATTCTTTCGTTTTTTTATCCAATGCACCATCATCATAAGTTTGATGGTCGAGACTCCAAAAACGCTTGATGACTTTGTTGTCTTCTGCCAAAATTTTGTCATTCATTTTTTGGCGATATTCGTTGAATTCTGTAACTGCTGACATTTTTTTGAATTGTTGTATTGTTAAATTGTTGTATTGTTGGGATTGTTTAAACTGTTTTATTACTTTGAATAGCATTATAACTTTTTCAGCAATTGCGCATATAGAAAAAATAGAACCACAGATGATACTGATTAAACTGATTTTCGGTGATTTCTTTTGATTTCTTTTGATTTCTTTTGATTTAAACATGATTTTTTAGTTAAAACAGAAAAAAATCAGCGTTAATATGTTTAATCTGTGTCATCTGTGGTTCTATTTTTTTCATATAAGGAATTGCTGATAGGAAACATAGAAATTACATAAAGTATTGATTGTTATTGGTTTATATATAATATTATGTGTTCTATGTGCCTATGTGTTTAAATAAAAAGACCACTTTATTTTTTACGAGTTACTTAGTTTTTAAACTGTGCATAATTTTTATAGATTTGCTTTGGAAAAACAGCATACATAAGTCTATTAAAAAACATAACTATGAAAGAAAACGCATTTCAAAAGCGTAACGATGTTTTAATTGCCGTCATGAACAATCAAAAAGATTTTGCGACGCTGCACCACGAAAATTGGTATCGCATTCCCGTTAATTCTGCCCCTTCAAATATTAAAAACAATGAAGCTCAAATTATTGCTTTTTATCAAACAGCGACTTTTAAGGAGGACAAAGGTACAGTTAGTTGGTATGGCACGATCAAAACCAAAACAATCGTCAAGCGTTCTGATTTGTTTCCCGAAGAACCTTTGAATGGTGTCAAGGCAGCTAAAACGTATTATAAAATAGAAATTGAAGGTCTGAAACAGTTGCCAGAACCCATAACGAGCCATAAAGGTCATCGCATTACGTTTATTCCTACCACTCAATTTAAATTTTTTAAAGCAACCGACATCAATCTCCTTTTCAACGATAGCCCCTTGGAAGACACGCTTTATGAAGCACTGTTGAAACACAAAATTCCTTGTCAACGACAATGGCATGTGCAAGTGGATAAGAAGAATTTCTTTTTAGATTTTGTCGTTTTTTGCAACAACAATAACATCGGCATTGAATGTGACGGCGACACGTATCACGACACAAAACAACAAGTGCATGATGATAAACACCGTGATAATAATATAAAAACCAAGCGATTTTCGGTCATGCGTTTTACAACTGAAAAAATAAATACTCAAATGGATGAAACCATTAAACTATTGAAACAAGCCATTGATGGGCAAGGTGGATTGAAAAGTGAGCGAGGAAACGATGTAAAATATTTTAGAACGACTTCGCAAATGGGTTTGTTTGACGTTGAATAAGGTCAAAATTAAACACATAGGTGCTTATGACACATAGTATTATATATAAGACATTTGTAATAAATATACAGAAAGGCAGACAAATATTACGGTGCGCTGCACCTTTGGAAATTTTTTCGTAGATTTTGCTATGAGCGCATTTTGCGCCATCAAGCCAAAGGCAT
>JAYTMW010000031.1:0-1902 GCA_043728105.1 Saprospiraceae bacterium
CTGAGAGCTGAAAGGAGGTGAATAACTTCTCCTGATATTGTTTGCGTCCTTGCATGACACAAATTTAAAAGCCTTATATTAGTTGTGCAACATGCACAAAATGCATGTGCCATATTGCTGGTTCGGTGTTTCACCTGCCTGCGGTAGGCAGGTTGTAGTTTTCGTTTCTTAATTTCGTTCGGTGTCGTGGGACAACACGCAGCAGGTCGTCACATGCACCAACGTTAGCGGAAATTTTACGACCGCTCCGAATGAACATTAAGGCTTAAACAAAACGACTTACAATGAACAGACATTTGACAATATTACTTTTACTGACCTACGGAATTTGTTACGGACAAAAGAATCCGACCAACAAAAATATATTTTCCGCTGAAGAGTTGAAGCAAGACTTTACAGCATTTAGAACATCTTTAGAAGAATGCCACCCAGGATTATATTTATATAAATCCAAAGCAGTAATGGATTCAATATTTCAATCAACATTCACATCTTTAAAAGAACCAATGACAGACAGAGAATTTATGATTCTGTTATGTAAAGTTGCTTCACAAGTTGGGGACGGACATTTAAGAGTTGTTCCTCCTAAAATACGACTTGATTCATTGGATGAAGGCGCAACAGCCATTCCATTTAATGTATATTATTATGATGAAAAGTTATTTGTAAGAAGAAATTACTCTACCCTTAATGACAAGGAATTTCTTGGTTCGCAAATTATTTCTATCAATGGACATTCTATTAAAGATTTTATCAATGAGTTCCTCACAATCTTTCCTTCCGATGGAAATAACTTAACTCATAAATATAAATTGCTTTCAAGTTCCCGTTACTTCACAAGGTATTTTTTTATGCTATACGGATACAAAGAACAATATAATGTAGAATATATTTCATTGAACGAAACAACACCTAAAACTGCATTGATGCAAGGATTGACTTTTGACAACCTACTTAAAATAGCAGACGAGCGTTATCCAGACAAAATAGAAGAACAGAAACCAGCTTACTTTAAAATAAGCGAAGACAATACAACTGCATATATGAAATTCAAATCTTTTGATAAAGGACAATACAAAAAGAATAAAATGGATTTTGAGAAATTTCTTAATACTTCTTTTGAAAAAATGCAATCCGCGAATACTCCAAATCTAATTATTGATGTGCGCGACAATGGCGGAGGAACAGATGAATATGGAAGGATTTTATTTTCTTATTTTATCAATCAGGATTTTGATTATTATAAATCCTTACATATGAACAAAGAAAGTTTTGAGACCTTTAAATATACCAGCAAACCCGATATGAAAGCTCCCAAAGGAATGCTTAAACCTAATAACGAAGGAACTTTTGATAATGTTCAGCATCCAAACGCAGGAAAACAACATCCATCATCACCAACATATAAAGGCAACATTTATGTTTTAATAAATGGTGGTTGCTTCTCCACTACAAGTGAATTTCTTTCACTACTTCATTATCATACTAAAGCAATTTTTATAGGCGAAGAAAGCGGTGGTGGTTATTATGGCAATTGTTCCGGACCAACTCCTGACTTTACATTGCCAAACACAAAAGTAAGAATGGAAATACCATTAATGAATTACAGAATGGCAGTTAAAGACTATCAGTATTCCGACAGAGGAATTATTCCAAACTACACAGTTCTTCCAACCGTTATGGACAAAATAAAAGACAATGATTCAGAATTGAACTTTGCAAATAAACTAATTGGAAAAGAAAAATAATCAAACAATGACACGAAACGCACGACACCAAAGGGAAAGAAGACAAAACTTCCGCTAACAGCACATTTGCAATAGGCGGGGTTTCGTGCTCCGCAGACAGTTTAGTGGTAGCCGAAAGTTTTGTGCTCCGCATAAAGTTCAGTGGTAAAAATCC